>NZ_JBFBIV010000035.1:0-91235 GCF_040702025.1 Streptomyces sp. NPDC088194
GGGCGTTCACTCCGGGAACGCCCCGCGGGCCGCGGCATGCGCGGTCCCGGGGTGGGCGGATCTGAGGCCGGGCATTCCGAGGTCGTGCAGTCCGAGGGCGCGCGGATCTGCTCGCTGCGCCGCCTGGTCCGAGGCGCGGCGGTGCCGTCGTGGAAGTGGTGGAAGCCGTGGGAAGAACCGAGGCGGCCAGGTGCGGCTCATGCCGTCCGGCACGCGGCGGCCCAGCAGGCGAACGCGCGGAATTCTGTGGTACCCCCAACGGGATTCGAACCCGTGCTACCGCCTTGAAAGGGCGGCGTCCTGGGCCACTAGACGATGAGGGCTGGGGCCTGCCGTGGTGGCCTCGCGGCGCACTTCGGGGACCCCGGAAGCATAGGGGATGGGTCGGGGGAACGGCAAAACGGTTGGGCGGGGTGGCGCGGTGCGGATGGTGCCGGCGCGGGGGCGGGTTGCGGGGGATGGGCGGGGGCGGGGCGGGAAGAATGGGGGCGTGCTGGAGATGAGCCGGGAGCAGTTCGAGGAACTGGTCGGCGAGGCGCTGGACCGGGTCCCCGCCGAGCTGACCCGTTTGATGGACAACGTGGCGGTCTTCGTCGAGGACGAACCGGAGCCGGGCAGCCCGGAGTTGCTGGGGCTGTACGAGGGGACCCCGCTGACCGAGCGCGGCGAGTGGTACGCGGGGGTGCTGCCGGACCGGATCACGGTCTACCGCGGCCCGACCCTGCGGATGTGCGCCACCCGGGAGGAGGTGGTGGCCGAGACGGAGGTCACCGTCGTGCACGAGATCGCCCACCACTTCGGGATCGACGACGAACGGCTGCACGCGCTGGGCTACGGCTGACCGTACGTACGGGTGCGGGCGGGCCCCGGCCCGGCCCGGGCGTGTCCTGGCGGCCCGGGCGGGCGCGGGCGTGTCCTGGCGGGCCGCGTCCGCGTTGGTCAGGGCGACACCCCCGGGCGCGCGCGGCGGAGCGAGAAGCTGCCGGCGCAGCCGCATGACGTGCGCGCGCCCCGGCTCCGACCCCCACCCGAGGTGCCGACGTGCTGCCAGTCCCCGCCGCCCCCACAGCCCCCGCCCCACCGGCCGGGCCGGCCGAGCCCGCCTCCGATCCCGTACGCCCCCCGCGCCCGCCCCGTGCGGCGGTCCGCGCCGGCGTGCGCGCCGCCGCCCTGGTGACGCTCGTGGCCGCGGGCGTGGCCGCCTGCGTCAGCACGGGCGGCGAGTCGCCCGACTCGAAGGCGTCCACCCGGGCCCCGGCCGGCGCGGCGGGGGGCGCGGACGCCCGGTCCGGCGGCGGACCGTACGCGCCGCAGCGGGGCGGGGCGTACGCCGGGAAGTCGCCGCACTCCGGGCGGGACGGCGCGGCCTCGCCCGGCAGCAGCGCGACCCCGTCGGGCGGCGCGACGCGGGTGACCGGCGTCACACCCGGTACCGGAAAGCCGCGGCCGACCGCCCAGGGCTCGCCGACCGCCGTACCGACCAGCGCCGCGCCCTCGGGCCGCCCGTCGGACCCCGCCCCGCCGAGCACCCCCGCGGCGCCCACCGGACCCGCCGACCCGACGGCGGGCGCGGGCGACGCCGCGGGTGCCGGCGGGGTCGGCGGGGCGGGCGATTCCGCCGGTGCCGACGCGGGCGCGGACGCCGTGAAACACCGGCCCGTACGTGCTTTCAACAGGTGATTCGCGAAAGTGACGCCTGATGCGTATGCTGGTAGATCGTTTGATCCCACCTGCCTGGCGCCTGATTGATACGCGCCCCGTGGCGCGTTCCTTTTCTCCTGTGGCTGACCGCATCGAGGCGGTTGTAAGCAACCTGCGGAGCTGGCGCGTGCCGTAAGTCTCCGAGAGGTTTAGCTTCAGCATGTCCAATGACAGTGCCGACCGTTCCACCCTGCCCGAGAACGCGGCTGACGCCGCCGTCACGGCAAGCACCACCGCGACCGTGACCACGGCCGTGACCGTCGCCGACGAGCCGGCCGAGATCGCGGAGTCCGCGGCGCCCGTGCGGTCCGCCGACGCCGTGCGGTCCACTGACGCCGTGGCGCCCACCGAGGCCGACGAGCTCAGCGACGCCGCCGAGGCCGAAGAGCCCGCCGAGCCCACCGTCACCTTCGCCGACCTCGGCCTCCCCGAGGCCATCGTCCGCAAGCTCACCCAGAACCAGGTCGTCAGCCCCTTCCCGATCCAGGCCGCGACCATCCCGGACGCCCTGGCCGGCCAGGACATCCTCGGCCGCGGCCAGACCGGCTCCGGCAAGACCCTCGCCTTCGGCCTGCCGCTGCTCACGCTGCTCTCCGGCGGCCGCACCGAGCGCAAGCACCCCCGCGGTGTGATCCTCACCCCGACCCGCGAGCTGGCGATGCAGGTCGCCGACGCCCTCCAGCCGTACGGCGACGTGCTCGGCCTGAAGATGAAGGTCGTCTGCGGCGGCACCTCCATGCAGAACCAGATCTACGCCCTCGAACGCGGCGTGGACGTGCTGGTCGCCACCCCCGGCCGGCTGCGCGACCTGATCAACCGGGGCGCCGCCTCGCTCGACCAGGTGCAGATCGCCGTCCTCGACGAGGCCGACCAGATGGCCGACATGGGCTTCCTGCCCGAGGTCACCGAGATCCTGGACCTGGTCCCGGCCGGCGGCCAGCGGCTGCTGTTCTCCGCCACCCTGGAGAACGAGATCGACACCCTCGTCCGCCGCTACCTGGTCGACCCGGTCACCCACGAAGTGGACGCCGCCCAGGGCGCGGTGACCACCATGAGCCACCACGTGCTCGTCGTGAAGCCGAAGGACAAGGCGCCGGTCACCGCGGCGATCGCCGCCCGCAAGGGCCGCACCATCATCTTCGTCCGCACCCAGATGGGCGCCGACCGCGTCGCCGAGCAGCTGATCGAGGCCGGCGTGCGCGCCGACGCGCTGCACGGCGGCATGACCCAGGGCGCGCGGACCCGCACCCTGGAGGACTTCAAGGGCGGGCACGTCAACGTGCTGGTCGCCACCGACGTCGCCGCCCGCGGCATCCACGTGGACGGCATCGACCTGGTGCTCAACGTCGACCCGGCCGGCGACCACAAGGACTACCTGCACCGCTCGGGCCGTACCGCCCGCGCCGGCCAGTCCGGCACGGTCGTCTCGCTGGCCCTGCCGCACCAGCGCAAGCAGATCTTCCGGCTGATGGAGGACGCGGGCGTCGACGCCTCGCGCCATGTCATCGGCGGCGCGGGCGTGTTCGACGACGACGTGGCCCGGATCACCGGCGCGCGCTCGCTCACCGACGTGCAGGCCGACGCGGTGCAGAACGCGGCCTCCCAGGCCGAGCGCGAAGTCGCCGAGCTGACCAAGCAGTTGGAGCGGGTGCAGCGCCGGGCGAACGAGCTGCGCGAGGAGGCGGACCGGCTCACCGCGCGTTCCGCCCGCGAGCGCGGCGAGGACCCGGAGGAGGCGGTGGCCGCGAAGGCCGCCGAACTCGCCGCGGAAGCCGCCGCCGCAGCCGCCGCGGCGGCCGTGCCCGAGCCGCGCGAGGAGCGGTCGTCGTACCAACGGCGCGACGACCGGGGGAACTTCGAGCGCCGCGACGACCGGCGGGACGACCGCCGCGACTCGCGTCCCTCGTACCGGAACGACCGCGACCGCCGGGACGACCGCGGCGGCGACCGTCGTGACGCGCGCCCCGCGTACAACCGCGACGACCGGCGGGACGACCGCCGCGACTCCCGCCCGTCCTCCTCGTCCTCGTCCTCGTCGTCCTACGGTGACCGGAACCGCCGCGACTCCCGTCCGTCGTACGGCGACCGGGACCGTCGTGACGCCCGCCCGGCGTACAACCGCGACGACCGCCGCGACTCCCGTCCGTCCTACGGCGACCGGGACCGCCGCGACGCCCGTCCCGCGTACAACCGCGACGACCGGCGCCCGTCCTACGAGCGGCGCGACGACCGGCCGTTCAACCGCGACCGCCGCGACTCCCGCCCGTCGTACGGCGACCGGGACCGCCGTCCGTCCTTCGGCGGCAGCGGCGAGCGCGACAGCCGTCCGTCGTCGTCGTACAGCCGCGACAACGCGCCGACGTCGTACGGTGACCGCAAGCCGCGGTGGAAGCGGAACGGCTGACCGCCGCTTCCGGTAATCCAGTTGGTCCGGGCCCGGGCCCCGCGTGCGAGCGCGGGGTCCGGGCCCGCCGCCGTTCATCAACCCGGCGATCCAGCTCGCCTCCGTCCTGTCCATGGCTCTGGTCTCCCTCCTGACCAGCACCGTCCTGCTGCACTTCCACGGCGCCCTGCTCGGGGTCCACTTCGGTCGGATCGACACCGTCTTCACCGTCGCGGCCCTGCTCGTGACCGCCGCCGGCCTCTTCTCCCTCCTCACCTTCCACCGGCCCCCGGACTGACCTCCACCGACCCCCCCCGCGAATCCCTGCACCCCTCCCACCCCCCACCCCGTTATGCTGTCGGTGCGGGCCGCTAGCTCAATTGGCAGAGCAGTGGACTTTTAATCCATTGGTTGTGGGTTCGAGTCCCACGCGGCCTACCGCTGGACCCCAGGTCAGACCACAGGTCGCCTGGGGTCCTCGGTGTTTCGGGGGGCTGGGAGGAGGTCACGCCGCAAAGGGTCGGGGCTGGTCCGGACCCCCGGCGGCCAACCGTTGCTCAGGCGGCAACGGTTGCCGAGGACGGCAAGACCCGCGCCCGGCCGCCTTGGGGGGCCTGCCGGGCGCTTGGTGGTCAGGGCTCCTGCTGCTGGTCGGAGATGTTCCTGATCTCCGCTGCGGCCGCCTCGCGGCGCCGGCGGCCTGTGCGAGTTGGGCGATGTCGGCCATGTCGTTGTCGTCCGGCTCCGGCGCGGGGGTGGCTGGCATGCCCGTCTCCACGGGTGTGGCTGGTGGTGGTTGGCCCCGGCGCGGCAGGGGTCGGCGTGTGCGCCGGGGCCGGTGGTCGCCCGTTTGATGTCGGGCGGCCGTGCCGCGGGACCAACCGCGGCAGCTATCGGGGCAGGGCGGTCATGGCGGAGCGGGGCGGGGTGTGGTTGGTGCTGCTCGTGTGCCAGGTGTGGGGGCCGCGGTGTCGGGCGTAGAGGGTGCAGCCGTCCATCCGGTCCGGGCTCGTTTCGGGGCAGTCGGCGAGGACTCGGAGGTGCGGGCTGCCGTCCCGTCCCCACACGGCCCACACGGCGTGCGTCGGGTCGATCTCGGCGACGAGTCCGTAGTGCGTGCCGGTCTCGTGCGGGAGGCAGCACTGCACGGCCCTGTCGACGGCGCTGGAGTCTGCGGTCATCCGCATGGCGGCGGCCAGCGTGCTCAGCGGCAGCAGCAGCGTCGTCGAGCAGCACACGACCGGCGGGCGGGCGTGGTGGAATCCCGCGGGGGCGGTCGACATCGTCAGGACTCGGTCGGGTTGCCGGTGGGCGGGGGCGTGGGCTTGGGGTCGGTGGTGCAGCCGCCCTTACGGCAGCCGGGAACGCCACAGGACATGGTGATCACTCCTCGGTGGGTGGGGCGGCCGGTGCCGCCTCGATCTCGGTGCGCAGCGCGATCGTGAGGTCCAGTGATGCGCCGGCGCGGTGATACAGGGTGCTGACGAGCACATGGAGGCGCCGCCTGCCCTCGCCACCGACCGGCTCTTCGAGGGCCTGGCGGATCTCGGCGAGCGTGACGTCGAGCGGACGCGCGGCCAATTCGGCGCACGCCGCTTCCAGTGACCGCACCCGCGGGATACGCAACTCCCCATCGAGCAGACGTCCGACGGCGGACCGCCGAACCGTGGACTGCCGCATGCTGCGCCCCTTGCTGGCGTGGCCGCTGCCCCGGCCGGTCGCACGGTCGCGGGGCATTCTGCTGCCGACGGTAGAAGGGCGCAGATTGCGCGCGCCATGAACTAGCACCAACTTGCACGCGGCATTTCTGGTCAGTTCCCTGGCCTCTTTGCCCCCTTGACTCGCCATCAAGGCCGCCGGACTCTGGTGCAAGTCCGTGAAAGCAGCTCGGCAGAGGAGTTCGTCATGGCGCTACGGTTCATTGGGATCGACCCCAACACCGACGAGAAGAACTGCCCGAGGGTCTGGTTCGACGACCAGAAGCAGGAGTTCGTCATCCAGGGATGGAAAGCCGACGATGCACTGAACGAAGAGGTCCGCTCGACCGGACCTCTTCCCGACTACGAGGCTGTCGTCCGCGTCCCCGCCCGGATGGCCCAGATCATGAGGGAGGCGTGCGATGCCGCCGAGCATTCCGGCGTCGTTCGATGAGCTACTAGCCGGCGCCAAGCAGTCGGCCGTGCACTTGGAGATGCGCGACGCCTACTACAGCAACCCTCGGTTCGAGGAGTGGCAGCAGGGCGCGCGCATCGACTGGACCGACCGGGCCTCCTGGTGGCGACCGTTTCACGACCAGATCGCCGAGGCGGTCGCGCGCGGGGTCGTGGTGCGCCGCGCCCGGGTCGTGTCCGAGCCCGTCACCGAGTACATCCGCTGGGAGCACTACGTCACGCACTCCAACGTGGCCGCCGGCGAACAGGTGCGGTGGCTGCCCCGGCGGCTGACTGCGGACCTTCTCATGCCAGGCTGTGACTTCTGGATCTTCGACGGTGCCGTGATCCGGGTGCACGACTTCGCCGGGAACGGCGACTTCCGGGGCGATGAGTACTACGACGACCCGGCCCTCATTTCCCTCAACGCAGCAGCGTTCGAGCGCGTCTGGGAGCGAGCCACACCGCACGACCAGTACGAGATTCGATAGAGCGAGCACGACAGCACGACATGCCTCCAACATCTCCGTCATCCAGCGTCCAGGCAGCCCGCGAACGCCTGGCCGCGCGGCTTCGCGAGATACGGCTCGACGCCCGTATCTCCAAGCGGGAAGTAGCGGCACGGTGCGGGTGGAGCGAGGCAAAGTCAGGGCGCATCGAGAACGCACGCACGGCACCATCCGACAGCGACATCGAGGCATGGTGTCGTGCGTGCGGAGCGCAAGCCCTGACGGCCGACTTGGTCGCCGCAAACCGGCAGGCCGACTCGATGTACATCCAGTGGCGCCGGCTTCAACGCACCGGGCTCCGGCAGCTCCAGGAGTCTCCGGTGCCACTGTTCCAGCGGACCACGCATTTCCGCGTCTACTGCTCCAACGTCGTCCCGGGCTTCCTCCAGACCCCCGGCTACGCAGCCGCCCTGCTCCGATCCATCGCCACCTTCCGCGGCCTTCCCGATGATGTGGATGCTGCGGTCGCGGCCCGCGTCGACCGATCGCGCATCATCCGGGAGAGCGGCCGCCGCTTCGCGATAGTGATCGAGGAGAGCGTCCTGCGCTACCAGCTCGGCGACGCGGGAGCGATGGCTGGCCAGCTCGGCTCACTGCTGTCCGCGATGGATCTTCCCGCCGTGTCGCTCGGGGTGGTTCCCTTCGCCGCGCAACGGGATACGTGGCCGATCGAGTCGTTCACCGTTTTCGACGACGCAAGGGTGGACCACGAACCGCTGTCGGCCTCGGTGAAGATCACCGCCCCCGATGAGGTGGCCCAGTACGTGAAGGCGTTCGGTGCCTTCCACCGACAAGCGGTGTACGGGGCGGAGGCCCGCGCGTTGATCGTGCGAGCCATCGACGCCCTGACGTGTTGAGGCCCCCGTCGCGCTGTTGACGGGGCCGGTCCATCGCACCGCCCAAGTGGAGGGACTCCCACCGTAGGCGAGGCCACCGACAGCGGCAGACCCCGAGAATGCGCGTCACTCGGACGACAATGCTCGGGTCCTGAACGCACGAAGGCCCCCGCCCGGCGCGAGGCCGGGACATCGGCGGCGGTGGGCATGCTTTCCTCCTCCGGACTGGTCGGGGTGCTGGACTTGTCGGCCCACGCCTTGAGCGCGGCCGTCGAGGCGAAGGCGGCGTTGTTGCGGTCCAGGCCGCCCGCGCTTGAGTTCTGGGGCATCACCCAGGCGTGCTTCACCCGCGAAAGGACGACGAGGGGGCAGTTGCGGGCGTCGGCGATCTCGGCGATGTGTGCGGCCAGGGCGCGTTGGGTCAGTCCAGCCTTCTCCCGCGCCCAGGTGGCGGCCTCGGGTTCGTGGTGGGGCCGGCGGGGCCGGGTGCGTCGCCTGGGCACCGCACGTCAGCGTTCCGAGGGGTGGGGTCCAGCGGCAGCGCGAGGGAGCGTGCTGTGGAGTTGCCAGTCGCGGCGGGCCTGGATGAGGGCGGGTCGTACGTGGTGGTCGAGGAGGTCCGCGTGGGCTCGGAAGGTCGTGGCGAGTTCGGTGATGTCGTCGGGGCCCAGGGCTTCGAGGCGGTAGTCGTCGACGAGGTGGAAGTTGAAGACCGGGACGCGCAGGTCGGGCTCGGTCGCGTAAGGGTCGCAGTCGATGCTGCCGCGGAAGACCGTGACGCTCTGGGCGTCGGGGTGACACGGATCGGGGGTGCGCAGCGGGAGGGTCTGGCCGTGGATCTCCTGATGGTGGTTGATGTCGCTGAGGGCGATGCCGAGGCGGTCGACGGGGAGTTGGTGCTCGCTGGGGTCGTCGGTGGCCCAGGGCGGGAGGTGGCCGCTGATGCTGAAGCCGGTGTCCGTGGTGATGGTCCAGGTACGGGGCTGATCCGTGGCGGGCATGCAGGCTCCTCGGGCGGGGTGTCGGGTCGGGTGGAACAGCCTTCAGGCATTCGGGTCGTTGAGGTCGATCGGGGTGAAGTCGGATAGGTGCGTGATCAGTTGGTGGGCGCGGACCCATGGCAGGCGTGCGTCGTTGAAGGCGATGGGGCCGGAGTCCGCGAGCTTGGGGCCGGTGCGGGTGGGGACATAGTGGACGCCGTTGACCCCGCTGGGGGTGAACGTCCGGACGCGGACGGCGGTGTGGTTCTCGCGCAGGTGGGGGCAGGCGCGAGTGGAGCGTTGGGCGCAGGGGCGGCAGACCGGCGGGTGGGCGGTGTCCTCCTCGCCGGGGAGGAGTTCCTCGGCGCGGGCGTCGATGAGCCAGAGCACGCCGTCGGGGGTGCGGTCGGCCGGCCCTCCGCAGATCTGGCAGCGCAGTCCGGCCATCGCGAGGCGTTGCCGCAGGCTGTGGACCGCCCCGAACCGCGGTTCCCCACGCCCGGGTTGGGACGGCGTACGCGCCCACAGCACGCCACGCTGGTCCCGGTCGTACGCCCGCTCGTCGGCGTACCGGATGCCCCGCCCGTCCCGCCGCGCCACGACGGGCATCGGCCCGTCCCGCTCCCCGCTCCACAGGGTCACGTACGGTACGCCTACGGGTGAACCCGGCAGCAGTCGCTTGGCTTGGTGTACGTACGTCGCGGACATCGGCTCTCCCGTGAACGAGGACTGCGGACGAGAGCAGGCCCCTCAGTACGGGTGTGCGCCTGCTGTGCGCACCCACGGTCCGACGCATGTCCGACCGCCCGCTTCCCCGGCGCGGCTATCCCCATGATGGGTACGCTTTTTGGCGTGCGACGGCGCACACTCGGCTGAGCAGGCACAACGGGGCGGCTGATGACCGGATATCGACCACCGACCGCGTTGCCGCGCTCCGCACTGGAGCACGCGGACATGCGGGCGGCGATCAGGAATCACGACTTCGGAGCAGTATTCCGGCTGGCGCGTGTGCTGGGCGGCATCAGCTATTCGAAGATCGCCGCCGAGTGCGGCATCAAGCCGGAGCGGGTGGGCACCCTCGCGCGTGGACAGGGGCGGGTCGCCAGCTTCGAGAAGGTGGCGTGCATCGCGGACGCCTTACGCATTCCGGGAGCGATGCTCGGCCTCGCGGTACGTCCATGGGAGGCGGCGGCCGCCAATTCGCCTGTACAGGACCAGTTGAGTGATGAGGACCAGGACGTCGTGCAGCGCAGGCAGTTTCTCCGTGCGAGTACCGGTGCCGGGCTGGCAGCCGCGGTTCCCGACCTTGCCCGGCCCGCTTACGGCCGCCGCCTCGGTAAGGACCTGCCCGAGCGGCTGCGACGCCGCACCGCTCGGCTGAGGCGTTTGGACGACGTTCTCGGCGGCGGTGACACGTACCGCGTGTACATGGGTGAGTACCAAGCGACCAAAGCACTGCTGCGAGACGGTTCCTGCACGGAGGAGACGCGGTGGGGGCTGCTGTCCGTCCTGGCCGAGCAGGCGCAGCAGGCCGGCTGGGCGGCTTTCGACGGCGGCCGGGAGGCGGATGCGCGCGGGCTCTACGAGGAGAGCCGGTCGGCGGCCTTCGAAGCCGGCGACAGCGAACTCGCCGGGAATGCACTGGCCTTCCTCGCGTACCAGGCCGTGGATGGTGACCGCGGTGCGGGATTGGAGACTGCCCGGGAGTCGTGCCGCACTATCGGACCAGGGGCGCCGGCCGGGGTGCGGGCTCTCCTCCACGAACGGCTCGCGTGGGCCTGCGCCGTTGCCGGGCTGGCGACCGAGACCGAGCGGGCTCTGGAGTCCGCGCGGGAAGCACTCGCGAGTGTGGACGGTTCTCCCCAACCGGACTGGGTCGCCTGGGTCGATCACACGGAACTCCAGATCATGACCGGCCGGTGCTGGACAGAACTGCGTAGGCCATTGAGGGCCGTTCCCGTCCTGGAGAGCGCGCTCGCCTCGTACGATGACAGCCACGCTCGGGACAAGGCGCTCTACACGTCGTGGCTCGCGGACTCGTACCTCACCGCGGGAGAAGTCGAACAGGCCGCCGCCGCAACAGGCCGCGCGCTGGACCTTGCTGACGGCGTTGCCTCCGTCCGCCCGCGCGCCCGGTTGGCTCCACTACTCACCAGGCTTGCGGCTCATCAACAATCACCAACGGTGGCAGCCGTGTTGGAACAGGCGGCGGGCTGACGCCTACCGGCTCTGGCTCGGAGCGATGCTGTCCTCCACCCACCGCAGGTAGAGAGGCGAACCTGCGGTGATCGGTACGGCGACAACTTCCGGCTTGTCCCAGGAGTGGTGCGCCATCAGGTGCTCTTCGAGTGCGGGATACAGCTCCGCTGTCGTCTTGAGGAGCAGTTGCCACTCCTCCCCGGTCCCGAACTCCCCGAGGTGCCAGAACACCGACGTCACCGGCCCGACCACCTGCGCCCCGGCAGCGAGCCGCGCCCGTACGACCGACTCCGCCAACTGAACTGCTTGCTCCCGCGTCTCGGTGGCGGTGGACACCTGCACGAAGTCAGTCACGGAGAGAGCTTATCCGGGGACGCGAAAGCGACAACATGGTTGCTCGCGCATGGCTCAATATTCACTGTCAGTAACTCGGCGTCCTCAGTATGGTCTTCCGCCATGAAGGCGTTTCGCGCATATTGGGGGTACCTCGCCATCGCCGCTCTGGTCGTCTCGTGGGGGAGAGGCGCCGCACCTGCTTTGATCGTTGCCCTGTCCTTGGCTGTTTTTGTGTATGCGGGGTTTCAGGCCCCGGCCTGGTGCGGAGCCGTGAATCGCAACGGGACCTACTGCCGCCGCAACGCCTCCGGCATCTTGATGGGGTGCAGCATGCGGCAGCACCGCTGGCAGAAGGCGAAGATGATCGTGTTGCGTCACCGTGCTGGCAATGTGTCGCGCGCGCTTTTCCCCTCGCCGAAGGAGAAGTTTGAGGCGCTGATGGCCGTTGGCGGGCTCCTGTCGGCGGTGGCGGCTGTGATCGTGCCTGTTGTGACCGGGTAGGGATGCGGCGTTTGGCGTGCGTGAGCGGACGTGCTGGCACCCCGCGCCTTCAGTCAGACACGTCGACGGCCCGTTGCCGTCTGAACTGCGGCTTTCGGATGGCGGCCCACCGTCCACCATCACCCGCCACGCCCTGACCGGGACTTTTAATCCATTGGTTGTGGGTTCGAGTCCCACGCCGCCTACCGCGTCCGGGCGCCAGACGGTGCCTCTGACCAGCGGATACGGGTGCCCCGGTCGCCTTCGGGCGGGTGGGGCGCTGCTGCCGCGGGTTTGTCCGACGGGGAGCATGGCAGGGGGAGAGCGTGAGCCGACCGCTACTGTTCCTCGACGTTGACGGGCCCCTCAACCCTTATGCGGCCCAGGCGGAGAGGCGTCCCGCCGGGTACACCACCCTCAGGGTGCCCCGAGAGGACCTGGCCGCCGTGGCACGCCTGGGACTCCCGGCTTCTCGGAAGCCCCTCAGGGTGTGGCTCAACCCGGAGCACGGGAGAGCCTTGCTCCGGCTCGGCTACGAGATGTGCTGGGCCACCACGCGCCCGGCCTCCTCCACCACGTCAACCCCCGGATCGGCCTGCGCGAGGACGACTTCCGAACGCTCGACGACTTCGCCCGTTCGCTGGGTCCGCCACGAGCCACCGGCTGAGTCCAGTGCGGGAAGGGTCGGTTCGGGGGTTGGCGCTCGGTGGGGTGATGGCGTCGATACGGTGTGTGTCCGCGGGGCGTGGGCGTGACGCGTGCATGAGGGGATGTTCGACGCGTATGGAAGCAGAATCTCTGAGCAAGGGCGGGAACGCGGGGCTGGAGACGCAGGCCGTGGCGTTACAGGTGGCGACGCGGGAGACGCCCGTGGACGTTTCGGCGTTGCTGCTCGGGCCGAACGGCAAGGTGCGGAGCGACGACGACCTGGTTTTCTACCACCACCCGGCGCAGAGCGGGGTAAGCCTCGCGGGCGAGACCGTCACCGTCGACCTGCCGCGAATCCCCGCGGATGTCGCGACCGTGGTGGTGGTCGCGAGCGTGGACCCGTCGTCGCCGGGGACGGTGTTCACCGCCGCGCCGGTCCTCACCGCCGGGCAGGGGGACGGCACCCGACTGACGTTCACTCCACCGGACTTCGCGGCAGGGGAGACCGTCGTCGTACTCGCCGAGCTCTATCGGCGGTCAGGGGGCTGGAAGTTGCGGGCCGTGGGTCAGGGGTACGCCACCGGTTTGGCCGGTCTGGCCACGGACTACGGCATTGATGTGGACCCCGAACCGCAAGTGGCCGTACCGCGGTCACCCGACCCGAGAGCGTCTTCTGCGGCCACGTCGAGCGGCGGTTCGCCGAACGGCGGTTCGTCGAGCGGCGGTTCGTCGAAGGGCGGTTCGCCGAGCGGGGATTCGCTGAGCGGGGATTCGCTGAGCGCGGGTTCGGCGACCCTGCCGAACGTCGAGACGCGGGCCCCGGCTCTGCTGCCCACCACACGCCAGGCACGTGAGGTGCTGACCCGCTCCGGAGCAGCCGACAGACGTGCGGCGGTCTATCTCATCCTTGATCACGACTGGGCCATGGCGGAACTGTACGAGTCGTTCGCGGTCCAGGCGTTCGCCGAGCGGGTCCTTGCCATGGCGGTCAACCTCGACGACGACGGCACGGTGCCGGTGATCTTCTCCAGCGGGAACGAACCGTTCATGGCGGAGATCCGGCTCGACAACTTCCGGGGCCGGATCGGGCAGTTGCACACGCAGGTCGACTGGGGCTGGGGCAACGTCGGCGCAGCCATGCGTGCTGCGGTCAACCACTACCAGGAGTCCGGCGCCACGGACCCCGCGTTCGTCATCGTCCAGGTCGGCGACGATCCCTGGGACAAGTCGGAGTTCCGCGCCCTCCTCCAAAACACCGCGGGCTTGGGCGTGTTCTGGCTGTTCGTGGGCTTCGGGCGCGGAAAGCTGGCGTTCTACAAGAATCTCCACGCCTCGACGTCCGCCGGGTTCACCAACGTTTCCTTCTACGAGGCCGGCAGGAACCCCGGAGCCGTACCGGGTGAGAAGTTCTACGCCGACCTGGTGGAAGCGTTCGGCACGTGGATCAGCCGGTAGGAGCCGTCACCGAAGGAGGAGCCGCATGACCATCACGGCACGGCACGTGCGCGACATGCTCACCGTCTACCTGGAGAAGCACCCTGAGGACGAAGAGGCCCTCGCGGGGCTGAACGACGTCCTGGACGAGGCCGGCGACGGGATCACCTCGCGTAAGGAGTTCCGCGGTCACGTCACCGCCGGCGCCGTCCTGCTCCGCCCCGACGGCCGGGTCCTCACCATCGAGCACCGCGCACTCCACCGCTGGCTCCTGCCCGGCGGCCACCTGGAGCCCGAGGACGACACGCTGATGCTGGCGGCACTCCGAGAGCTCACGGAGGAGACCGCGATCGGCGCGGACGACGTGACCGCCCAGTCGCCGGTGCCACTCCACATCGACGCCCACCCGATCCCCGCCAACCCCTCGAAGGGCGAACCGGACCACCGGCACTTCGACTTCCGCTTCCTGTTCACCACGACCGTCGATGACGTCGTGCTCCAGGAGGAAGAGGTGACGGGAGCGTCCTGGCAGTCCGCCGACACTCTCCCCGGCGACATCCTGCGCGCCCGCGTCACGGCCGCCGCATCCGCCGCGTCCGCGTGACACCAGGGCCTCGCCCGCTCGCGCGGCCGGGGCTCGACTCGGTGTCCAGGGCGCGGCCGGTACGGGCGCCGGGTGACGGGGAGCCCGGACGTGTCCGAGGTGGCTGCTCGGACACGTCCGGAGCGGTGTCCGCTCAGCCGGAGGGCGGGAGGGCCACGCGACGCCCGCAGCTTCCGCAGCTTCCGCGGCTGCCGCCGGTGTCGCCCGCCCGGACCCGGACTACCGGACTACTGGTGCGGCGGGTTGTCGTCCTTCCTGTCGGTCCCTCCCAGCTGATCGTTGAGCTTGTCCTGGGCGGTGTCGACCTGGCTCTGGTACTTGCCCTGGGTCTTGTCGTCGACGAAGTCCCCGGCCTTGTCGATGCCCTGGCCGGCCTGGTCCTCGTGGCCCTTCAGCATCTGCTTGAGCTTGTCCAGCATGGACATGGGCGACTCTCTCCGTTGATTCGGTCGGTTCGGTTGGTTCCGTCGGCATCGGGATCTCCGATGGCCGTGCATCGCTCCGCCACCCGGTCGGACGGCGGAGCCAGTCCAGCCAACGCCCTGATCCGGCAGGGCCCCCTCGATTGGGCAGGGCGTGGGCGGGGCGTGGGCGGGCGCGGGCGGGGCGCGGGCAGGGCGCGGCAGCCGGTGGCAGCAGCCGGGAGCGTCGCTCGGCCGTACGAGCGTCGCCCTTCACCCACCGCCGGGACGGAGGGAGGCCGATGGGGACCGGACCTGCGGGAACACCGACATCACCGGCTCGTCCGACGCTCACCTTCCACGGGCTCTTGACGGTCAGGCCATGCCCAGTCCACCCACCGTTCCCCGGCGGCGAAAAGAGTCGCGGTGGGTCCCTCCGCCGAGGGCTTCCACGTAGCAGCCATCGAATTCGTGAGGACAACCCATGTGCCTTGACGGGCATTGCGAGCACAACGTCGACCCCCTCGTCCCCGGGACCGCGGATGGCGCGGGCGCCGCGGATGCCGATGCCTCGGCCGCTCGGCTCGGACGGCGCCGCGTGCTGGCCGCCGGGATCGCCGGCGCCGCCGCCATCACCCTGGCCCCGGTCTCGTTCGCGCAGGCGGCCGACGCCGACGCCGCGGCGGGCACCTCGGCCGGCGGTACGCCTCCGGCCGGCAGCCAGGAGACCCGCGTCGTCACCGGTTTCCTGGAGACCGGCGTCGCCGACTTCGTCTACCTCCCGGTGGAGATCCCCCGCGGAGTCCAGCGGATCGACGTGTCGTACGCGTACGACAAGCCGACCGTCCCCTCGGGCGTGCCGGCCAACTCCTGCGACATCGGCATCTTCGACGAGCGCGGGATCGAGCTCGGCGGGCGCGGCTTCCGCGGCTGGTCCGGCGGGTTCCGCACGGAGTTCACGATCAGCAACAGCGACGCCACACCGGGGTACCTGCCCGGTCCGGTCGGCCGCGGCACCTGGAACATCGTGCTCGGCCCCTACCAGGTGGCGCCGCAGGGCCTGAACTACAAGGTCCGGATCACCCTCACCTACGGTGCCCCCGGCCCCGCCTTCAAGACGAACTTCCCGCCGCAGCGCGCCAAGGGCCGCGGCCGGGACTGGTACCGCGGCGACTGCCACCTGCACACCGTCTACTCCGACGGCAAGCACCTGCCGGTGGACGTCTCCGACGGCGCCCGGGCCGCGGGCCTGGACTTCATCGTCTCCACCGACCACAACACCTCGTCCTCGCACGCGGTGTGGGGGGAGTACGCCGGCCCCGACCTGCTGATCATGACCGGCGAGGAGGTCACCACCCGCAACGGGCACTGGCTGGCCCTCGGCCTGCCGGCCGGCGACTGGATCGACTGGCGCTACCGCTCCCGCGACGACGCGTTCGCCCGCTTCTCCCGCCAGGTGCACCGCGCCGGCGGACTGGTGGTGCCCGCGCACATGTACTGCGCGTACATCGCCAGCCAGTGGAAGTTCGGCTTCGACGACGCCGACGCCACCGAGGTGTGGACCGGCCCGTGGACGTACGACGACGAGCACGCGGTCAGCACGTGGGACCAGAAGCTGGGCGAGGCGGTGCGCACCGGCACCCGCTGGCTGCCCGCGATGGGCAACAGCGACGCGCACAGCGACCCCAACGTGATCGGCCTGCCGCACAACGTGGTCCACGCCGACGACCTGGCCACCGACTCGGTGCTGGCCGGCATCCGCGCGGGTCACAGCTGGATCGCGGAGTCCTCCGCCGTCAAGCTGACCTTCACCGCGAGCGGCAACGGCAAGCAGGCGGGCATCGGGGAGAAGCTGAGCGTTCCCGCGGACGCGCCCGTGGACGTCCGGCTGGACGTCGAGGGGGTGCCGGGCGGCACGGTCCGGTTCGTCACCGACGAGGGGCAGATGCACCAGGAGTCGCTGAACGCCGCGGGCACCGGCACGGTGGTGTGGCGGACGACCGCCTCACTCGCCGCGTACGTCCGCGCCGAGGTCCGCCACCCGATGGCCGACGGCACCCCGGGCCAGGGCAACACCATGGGCGACGCGCTCCTGTTCGGCCCGATGGCAGCGCTGACCAACCCCGTCTTCCTGGTGGCGAAGGGCCGCCACTGAGCGGCCGCGGCCGCACTCCCGCCGGCCTCGGGGCGCGTCGTACGCCGCCGGCGGACACCGGGGGGAGGGCCCGCCGCCTGCCTGGGCGGCGGGCCCTCGCGCACCGGGCCGCTCGGCGGCGGCGCGGCCGGGCCGTGGGCTACTTCGTCCCGGGCGGAACGGCAGCGATCACCTTGGCCCAGACAGGGGCGGTGGCGATCGCGGCGAGCCGGCTCGTGCTCAGCGGCGGTGCGGGCCGGCTGACGGGAGAGTCCTTCTCGGCCGGGGCGTTCCACTCGGTGACCGAGACCAGCGCGCCGTCCTTGCGATGGAACTCGGCCATCCACTCCCTGGTGTCGGCCCGGTGGTCGGGGTACTCGTAGCCCTTCCACACGGTGAGCGTGCCGCCGGGGACCGTGGTCTGGCGGCAGTAGTCGTGCGCGGCTCGGGCCGCCCCGCAGTCCGCCGGCGCGCCACTCCGCGCCTGGACGACGACGCTGATCTCGGCCGGGCCGTGGCCGTCGTCGAAGACCACCTGTGCGTACGGCGCGGTGTCGTCGGTGCCGCGGCCGTCCCGGCCGGAGATCTTGCCGTGCGGCAGCAGCGAGACCAGGAGGTTCTCCACTTGCCGCGCGGTGAACGACTGCGGGGCCCGCGTGGCCGCGGTCAGCTGCGCGTCGCTGGGGAACCTCGGGGCGGCGACCCCGGTCCCGTTCGCCGCGGCGTGGCCGGTGCCGTTGCCGGAGGTGGCCGCGAGCAGGCCGCCGCCTCCGGCGAGGGCCAGCACGGCCACGCCCGCGGTGACCGCGGCGGTGCGGCGGCGGCGCAGCGAGCGGCCGCGGGCGTGGCCGGCCGCCGTCAGGGCGTGGCGGTCGGCGGGCGCCAGGCCGTCGGCGATGTGGTGGAGGGCGTCCGCGAAGGCCGCGGCCTCAGCGGAGTCGGGAGTGTCGGGGGTGTCGTCGGCAGGAACGGGCATGGCGGATCACGGTCTCCTTCGGAGAGGTCGGGAACTGGCGGGTCGTGCGGTCGGGTGGGTGAGGTGGGTGAGGTGGGTGAGGCGGCTTCGCCGCGCGAAGGGGAGCCGCCGGCGGAGTGGTTCAGCCGGTGGTGAGGTCGGCGTGACTGTCGCCGAGGTGGCGGCGGAGCTGGGCGAGCGCGCGGGTGGAGCGCGTCCGCACCGCGCCGGCGCTCGCCTGCAGAACCGTGGCGGTCTCCTCGACGCTGCGGTCCTCCCAGTAGCGCAGGATGAGCACGGCCCGGTCCTTGGGCCCCAGCGCGGCCAGCGCCGCCAGCAGGACCACCCGGAGCGCGGCGTCGCCCCCGGCGTCCACGGAGACGCGATCGGGCAGCTCCGCGGCCGGACGTTCCCGGTTGCTCCGCCGCCGCTGGTGGCTGAGGAACAAGCGCACCAACGTGGTCTGGGCGTAGCCGGCCGGATTGTCGACCTCGCTCATCCGGTTCCACGCGACGTACAGGCGCCCCAACGTCTCCTGGACCAGATCCTCGGCGAGGTGCGTGTCGCCGCCGGTGAGCAGGCACGCGGATCGGAACAGGTGACCTGTCCGGGCCGCGGCGAACTCCTGATAGGCCCGTATCGCTGCAGCGCGCATTCCGATTGGCTCCTCCCGTCGGCCACACTTCAATGACGCGATGGGGGCGCGGGTACGTTACAAAGCGTTTCCCGCAGCACCTGACGGAGGGCGCCGGCAGCCGGGCAGAGGGGCCGAGCGGAGAGGCCGAGCGGGCGGCCGCACCGGCGGAGGGGGAGGGCGGCGCGGGGCCGGCCGTACGGAGGTCGAGGGACCTGCGGCGTTCGTCGAGCGGTCGTCGCGGACGGCAGATTTGACCAACTCAATACCCGACGCTGGGCGGAACGGGACCGGAGCCGCCGGGTACGTTCGATCATATGACGCTGCCGAAGGCGAAGCCCCCGTTGCGCAAATACCGCGATGTGGCCCCTGAGGGCGACGTCCCCACCACGCGGACCACCGGCATCGACCCGGACTTCTGGTACCCCCTGGCCCGGTCCCGGGACCTGAAGCCGGGCAAGACGCTGGCGGTGAAGTTCGCGGGGACGGAACTCGTGCTGGTGCGGCCGCAGAAGGGCGCGCCGTACGCCCTGGAGGACCGCTGCGCCCATCGCCAGGTGCCGTTGAGCATGGGCGTGGTGAAGGACGAGCAGTTGCAGTGCGGTTACCACTGCTGGGCGTACGACCGGACGGGCGCGTGCGTGAGCATCCCGTACCTGGACCGGAAGCGGACGCTGCCCAACGGCGTGCGCGCGTACGCCTGCCGGGAGGAGCACGGCTTCGTGTTCGTCTTCCCCGGCAACCAGGAGCTGGCCGAGGTCACCCCGGTGCCGGAGCTTCCCTACCACGGCGACCGCCGTTACAAGACACGGGTGTTGGACCGGGACATCGCCTGCCACTACTCGTTCATGCACGAGAACCTGATGGACATGAACCACCAGTTCCTGCACCGCAGCCTGATGGGCCGGATTCGGGCGAAGCTGCTGGACGTGCGCGAGGGCGAGGACTGGCTGGAGGCGGACTACTCCTTCTCCCGCACCTCGGGCAAGCAGTCGCTGGGCGAGCGGCTGATCATCGGCAGCGGCAACGACGACAAGTACGCCGACCTGATGACGATACGCACCGGCTACCCGTACCAGACGCTGCGCTACTGGACCGACGGCAAGCGCGAGGAGCCCCCGGCGCTCGACCTGTGGAACGCGTATGTGCCCACCGACCGGGCCCAGCACCACAACCACACCTTCGGCCTGATCATGGTGCAGAAGCCGCCGATCCCCGGCGTGATCCACCTGCTCTGGCCGGTCATCACGCTGTTCACGGAGGGCATCTTCGGCCAGGACCGGGTCATCGTCGAGGCCGAGCAGCGCGCCTACGAGACCCAGGGCGCCGACCTCAACAACGAGGTCTTCCCGATCATCCAGTCGCTGAAGGCCCTGCTCGCCCGCCGTGGCGTGCCGATCGCGCCGGAGGACCTGCGAGCGGATTCTGAATGATCCAATCCGCACGGGCGATGTGATTTGAATGGCGTAATCGCATGACATCATGGGCTTCCGAACGGCCGGCAGGCGTGAGCGATCGGGGAGCCGTATGGATGCCAAGGGCTTCGGCCACGGGGGCGCACGCGCGGACGTCACGGCGCTGATCCGGGCCGAGTTGCCGCACCTGACGGGCTCGTTGCGGAAGGTGGCGGAGCTGGTGCTCGCCGATCCCGCCTCCGTGATCGGCTGCTCGGCGGCCGAGTTGGGGCGGCGCACCGGCACCTCCCAGCCGACGGTGACGCGGTTCTGCCGTGCGGTGGGCCTGGATTCCTACCAGCACCTGCTGATCGAGCTGGCCCGGGAGGGTGCCCGCGGCGACGAGTCCACCTGGGGCACGTCGGAGATCGGGCCGGACATCTCCCCGGACGACGACCTGCGGCGGGTGGTCACCGTCGTCGGCCAGGCCGATCTCGGCGCGGTGCAGCGCACGTTGGACACCATCGACCTCGCGGCGGTGGAGCGCGCGGCCCAGGCGATCGCGCGGGCCCGGCGGATCGACGTGTACGGCGTCGGCGGCAGCGGAGCGGTGGCGGTGGAGACCGAACTGCGGCTGTTCGGGATCGGATGCGCGGTGCGCGGGTGGAACGAGGTGCACGCCGCCAAGACGTCGGCGGCCCTGCTCACCCCGGCCGATGTCGCGATCGGCATCTCCCACTCAGGGTCCACCCGGGAGACCATCGAGCCGTTCGAACTCGCCCGGGAGCGCGGCGCCACCACGGTGGCGATCACCGCCGACCCCAGGTCGCCGCTGGCGCGGGCGGCGGAGGTCCGGCTGATCTCCACGACCGCGGAGACCTCCTTCCGCGCCGGCAGCATCGGCGCCCGGCACTCGGTGCTGGTGCTGATCGACTGCCTGTACGTGCGGGTGGCGCAGCTGTCGTACGGCCGGGCGAGCGCGTCCATGGCGCTCACCGGGCACATCGCGGGGCAGCACGTGGTGAAGGGGCGGCGCGGGCGCTGAACTTCGCGGCGGGTGCCGAACGCTGCCGTGGGGCGCCGGACTCCGCCGTGGGCGCCGAACCCGGCCGGGGGCGCCGAACGCTGCCGTGGGGTGCCGAACGTTGCCGTGGGTGTCGAACTCCGGGCCGGGCGCTGAACCCCGCGCCGTGGAACTCTGCATGGTTCATTCATCAAGTGCGCGCACAATGGTTGATTGAACCATCATGGTCTGCCAGCATGTGTGCGTCCCGATACGGTCGCCGGCGGCCGTCGAACCGATGCGGGCGGGTCCGGGACTGTTCCCGGGCGCCCCGCCGGAGCCCCCACCCGCCGAACTCCGCACGCCGGCGCACCGATCGGACCTGAAGCCCCCCTCCTCGTTCACGCGTTCCAACGATCGGAGTAGGCCATGCCAGAGCAGAACCCCTCCATCTCCGGTACTTCGCAGCCGATGCACCGCCGAACGCTGCTGCAGGCCGCGGGCCTTGGCGCCGGCGTGCTCGCCGCGAGCGGGATGGCCGCCGGCCGGGCGGCGGCGGCCGACCCGTCGGCGGGCAACTCGCCGGCGGGCAACTCGGCTTCCGCCACGGCGAGTTCGGCCGCTACCGAACCGGCCGCCGCGAGCAGCGCCGATCTTCCGCTCACCGGCGGGCCGGACTTCCCGATCGGGCTGTTCTGGCCGCCGCACCCGTACGAGACCACGCTCGACCGCTACCAGGAGATCAGCGACGCCGGGTTCACCTTCCTGATCACCGGCAACTACCAGTTCGACCCGCAAAGCGGGGGCTACGCCCTGCAGATGGCCGACCAGGTCGGCCTGAAGGTGCTGATAGCCGGCGACCCGCGGGTCCAGGCGATCGCGCAGTACATGGCGGTCACCGACGACCGGAGCGTGCCGTCCTCCCTCACCACCGCCGACGCGACCTCATGGGTCCAGTCCGCATTGGGCAGTTACGCGAGCCACCCCTCGCTCGCGGGGTTCAACGTCTTCGACGAGCCCGCCCAGTCCAGGTTCCCCACGGTCGGGGCGCTCACCGGCATCGTGCGCAAGGTCGCGCCGGGCCTGCTGCCGTACTCCAACCTGGTGCCGGGCAACGGCCCGGGCTACGCGGCCTTCGTGCAGGCGTACATCGACACGGTCCAGCCGCCGCTGATCTCGTTCGACCGCTACCCGATCCTCGCCGACGGCATCGACCTCAACTACTTCGACAACTGGGCGATCTACCGCGAGGCGTCCCTGAAGTCCGGTCTTCCGGCCTGGACCTACATCCAGTCGGTGGGCTTCAACAACCACCGGGTGCCCACCGCCTCGCAGTTGGCCTGGCAGACCAACATCAGCCTGGCGTACGGCTGCAAGGGCATCCAGTACTTCACCTACTGGACCCCCGACCCGGCCCGCGGCGAGGGCTTCACCAAGGCGCTGATCACCCCCGACGGCAAGCAGACCCCGCTGTACGGCGCGGCCCGGAAGCTGAACCGCAACTGGCTCCAGCCGGTCGGCCGCCAACTCAAGCCGCTCGTCTCGGAGTCGGTCCAGCACGCCAACGACACCCCGCTGCCGCCCAGCGCGGTGGCCTTCGCCCCGGGCGACCACCTGACGTCGGCGACCGGGGACGCCGCCGTCATCGGGCTGTTCAGGAACCCGCAGGACGACGGCACCCGCTACCTGCTGGTCACCAACCGCAACCCCGACGCCGCCGCCTCGGTGCGCCTCGGCATCAACCGGACGAACGTCGGGGGCGTGGCGGACTTCGTGCCGGCCACCGGCCGGTACAGCGGCGCGGCCCGCCGGGCCACGCTGCACGTTCAGTTGAAGGCGGGGGCGGCCGCGCTCTACCGCTTGTCGCCGGCCTGAGCCGGCAGAGCCGAGGGCACGACGGCCCGCCCGCACACGGTGTGCGGGCGGGCCGTCGGTTCAGCGGGCCGTCGGCTCAACGGCAGACGACCGCGAAGGAGTTGTTGCCGGAGCCGGCCGCGGGACTGGTGGAGACGGTGATGCCGACGTACGGGCGGTCGGGGTCCTTGGCGACGTCCGAGAGCTTGACGGTGTAGGCGAATCCCGATGCGCCCTTGGGGAATTGCGCGGTCTGCGGAGAGACCAGATCGACCGCTCCCCGCGGTGTGCCCGTGGCGCTGCGCCACCAGGTGGCCCGCACGGTGCCCGCGCTGCCGTCGTAGCGGACGCGGATCGTGGCGTTCGCCGTGTCCGTACGACCGCCGGCGTCGCACTGGACACCCGTGATGGCCACGGAAGCGACGTGCGGTGCGTGCGGCTTCGGCGGAGGGGCCGCGTGGGTGGCCGGCGGGTGGCTCGGCGCGGTGGGCGTGGTGGCCGCGGTCGTCGGCGGGGTGGACGGGGCGGCGGGCGCCGAAGTGGGCGTCGAGGGAGGGGTGCTGGCCGTGGGCGAGGCGGTGGTGGCGTCCGCCGAGGGCGAGGTGGTGGTGGGCGGCGGCGTCGTGGCGGAGGAACGCGGAACCGTGGCGGTCGGCGTCGTGTCCGCGGCGGCGGCGTCGTGCTTGCCGCCGATCACCACGGCGGTGGCGGTGATGGCACCCGCGACGATCACCGCGGCCACCGCGATGAGGAGCGCCTTGGTGCGGCGGCCGAGGCGGCGGTCGTCGCCGTCGTCGGTGCCGCGGCCGGGGGCCTCGGTACGGCCGATGCCCAGGCCGCCGATGCCCGCGCCGGTGGCGGTGCCTGCGGTGCCGGCGGCGTCGGGGTGCGCCGGGCCCCCGGTCGGGATCGGCGCGGGGGCGGGGAGCGGTAGGGGTACGGCTCCCTGCACCGGCTCCGCCGCCTCCACCGTTTCCACCTGGGACGTCAACACGCCTACCAGCGAGGCGAGTTCCTGCCTGCCCCGCTCCTCCCACGCCTCGCCGTAGGCCGCCACGGCGACCGCTTCGAGTTCGACCGCGAAGTCGATGGCGCTCTGCGGGCGTTCGGCCGGGTCGGTGGCCAAACCCCTGGCGAGCAGGGGCTGTACGGGCGCGGCCGGGACGTCGGCCTCGGAGTCGGCGCCGGACGCGTGCGGGGGCTCGCCGGTGAGGCATGCGCGGCAGGCGGCCGTTGCCGTGTGGAGGTCGGCCGCGACATCGACGGGCGCGACGTCAACGGGCTCGCCGGGCGTACCGGGTGCCGCGCTGGGCGTGCCGCCGAGGTCGACGAGGTCGACGAGGGACGGGGTGCCCGCGGCGGTGACGAGCAGGTGCGCGGGGTCGCAGGCGGCGCCGCCCGCGATTCCCGTCTCGTGGGCGGCGGACAGCCCGAGCAGCGTGCCCTTGAGGACGGTCAGCGCCGCCTCGGGGGTGGTCGCGCCGTTCTCCCTCAGGAGGGCGGCCAGGACGGCGCCCTCGACCGGCTCGCGGACGATCGCGGCGTGCGGGCCGTCCTCGACGTACGCGTACAGCCGCGCGACGTAAGGCGATTCGAGCGTGCCGAGCCGCTCGGCCTCGGCGCGCAGAGTGGCGCGGAAGGACTGGTCCTCGGCGAGAGCCGGTGCCAGGTAGGTGATCGCGACCGGGACGCCGTCGGCCTCGCGGGTCGCCCGCACCACCTCGCTGGAAGGGCCGGCGCCGGGCACCGACTCGTGGGCGTAGCCCGGCACTTGCCAGGGGGCTGCCGTGGGGGCGTCCACGGGGACGGGCGGCTGCGCGGGCGGCTGTGCGGGTGGCTGTGCGGTGGTGGCCGCCTCGGGGGCGGCGACGGGAGCCTCGGGCGCCGCGTCGGACTTCGGGGCGGGTGTGGACCGCGGCGAGGCGGTGGCCTTCGCGCCCTTGGTCGCGCCCGCCGCTGCCGTCTTCTTCGCCGGGGCCGACTTCCTTGCCCGCGCCGCGGGTTGGGCCGGTGGCGTCGCCCGGGCGGGTGCCGGCTTGCGTCCCCGCGCGGCGGGTTGGGCCGGTGCCGCCTTCGTACGCGATGCACCCGCGTCGGTGGGAGCCGTCCGCGACTCCGTCTCGGCCGGTGCGCTGTCGCCGTCCGCCACTTCGCCTGCGGGGTCGGCCGGTTCGGGAGATGCGGTGCCGTCGGAAGGCGCGCTCGGCGCCGCCGGTGCGCCCTTCGCGGCAGCCGGTTCGGCCGAGGGCTTCCCGGGGGCCTTCCTCGCCGCCGGCTTCGGGGCGGTCTTCCGGGCGGGACGGCGTGCCCCGGCGGGCTTCTGCGGTCCGGGGCCTGCCCCGGCCGGCTGCTGCGGTCCGGCCGGTTCGCCGGCCCCGCCGGGTATGCCCGTACCCGCGTCCGCGCCCGTGTCCTCGTGGTCGTCCACCTGAAACCGCCCCTCGCGCTGCCCCTTGTGGAGGAGTTGCCGCTCGCAACCCCTCGACGCCCTGATCCGTCGTCGGATTCCGCCGGCAGCCGGGCCGATCTGCCGGGGCTCACGGCACCCGTGCGGGCGCATCTCCCGCGAGAGAGGCCGGCGTCGGGAAACCGGGCAGGACCCGGGAAGCGCCCGGGGACCGGTGAGGAGGGGCCGTGAGGCTCAAGAGGGTACTGCCCCCGGCGACATGCCGGTGACCGGGTAGGCCGCGCGACCCGTGCGGAGGGAGGAAGGAGAGGAGCGTGGGGTCAGCTGTTCTTGTGGGCCACGCCGCCGTAGATGCCGATCTCGCCGGCGCTGCGCGGCGGCTTGGAGTCCGGCCGCCAGAACGGGACTTGCACCAGACCCGGCTCGACCAGCTCGAAGCCCTCGAAGAGGTGCTCGACCTCGGCGCGGGTGCGGAGGTTCATGCTCGCGGTGGCGGTTCGGTAGGCGTCCTGCGCGTCGCTACGGTCGTTGAAGTCGCTGGTGGCGTGGGACAGCACCAGGTAGCTGCCGGCCGGGAGCGCGTCGCGCAGGGTGGCGACGACCTGCGCGGGCTGCTCGGCGTCGGTGAGGAAGTGCAGGATCGCGACGAGGAGCAGGGCGACCGGCTGGTCGAAGTCGATGACCCGGTGGACGTCGGGGTGGTCCAGGATCGCCCGCGGGTCGCGCAGGTCCGCGAGCACGATGCTGGTCGTGCCGGCGCCGCTCATCAGCGTGCTGGCATGGGTGTTCACGATCGGGTCGTTGTCCACGTACGCGATGCGCACGTCGGGGGCGACCTCCTGGGCGACCTCGTGGACGTTCGGCGAGGTGGGCAGCCCGGTGCCGATGTCGAGGATCTGCCGGACGCCGGCGCCGACCACGTGCCGGACGGCGCGCTGGAGGAACAGGCGGTTGGACTGGACGCCGATCCGCGCCTCGGGCGCCACGTCGATGAGCTGGTCGCCGGCCTCGCGGTCCACCTCGTAGTTGTCCTTGCCGCCCAGCAGGTAGTCGTAGATCCGCGCGGGATGCGGCCTGCTGGTGTCGATCTCCTCGGCACGGAAGCCGTTCTGCGTCACGCTGCGCTCCTCTCTCCGTGACGGGCCCGTCCGCCTCGCCCCCGAACGCCCGACGGGTGACAGCGTCTCACGTCAACAGTCCTGCCTACGAACGGAGTTCCGCATCCTGGCCTGCGTGATCACGCCGTACGGGGCCGGTGGCGGCGCAGCGTCGGCGGTCCGGCGCGGAGCGTAGGGGAGGGTGGGGGAGGACGCGGGACCGGGACCGTACGGGAGGGGTCCGGCGCCGTGGGCAACGGCCGCAGGGCATGGGCACCTTGGGCGCGAGCGAGGCCGACCGGGCGGCGCCGCGGGCGCGTTCAGTCGATCGCGCCGCCCGCGCCGTCGGAGCGCCAGGGCAGCGCGGGGATGGTCGCCTCGGGCACTTCGAACCAGCCCTCGGGCTGCGGCGGACGCGGTATCTCGCCGCCCCGGCGCAGGGTGCGGCCGTCGCGGACGTGGCGGCCGACGAGCGCGCCGCCGAAGACCACGAAGCCGACGCCGACCAGCCAGGTCACCACGGTCAGCACGCTGCCCACCGGGCCGTAGGTGACCGCGTTGGAGACGACGAGCGGGGCGAAGAACAGGTGCGAGAAGATCCGCAGGCCGGCGAGGCCGAGCATGGTGAGCACCGCGCCGGGCAGCGCGGTGCGCACCCGGACGGAGCCGTAGAGCAGGAAGTTCTGGCCCCAGGCGAAGAAGAGCACGCCGAGCACGAAGGTGAGGACGGCGCGCGCGACGCTCGGCATCAGGCCGCTGCCCAGGACCGCCGCGCTCTGCGACTCGCAGAACAGGTAGGCGGTCAGCACCGCGAGCCACACCGCGCGGCGCCAGTCGCGGTGCCACGGTCCGGACGGCAGGTCCCAGATCTTGCGGTAGCCGGTCTCGACGCTCGCCACGAACGACAGCCCGAAGTACGCCGCCGAGGCCAGGCTCCACGCGCCGGTCGCGCTCAGGATGTGGTTGGGCGCCGCGAACATGCTGCGCATGCTCTGCGCGCCATGCGCGTTGAGGCCCATGCCGTCGATGACCCACTGCGCGAAGCCGGGCCGGTTCTCCCAGGGAGTGGCGGCGGCGACCACGACGAGCAGCGGCATCAGCGTGACGAAGCCGAGCGCGGCGAAGCCCATCGAACGGTGCATCAGCTCGATGTGCGCCGCCTGCTTCGACAAGCGTCCGAGCGCGGACCGCTTCCAGGCGTCCGTCAGTCCTGCCATGGCGTCACCTTCCCGCAGCGTTAAGGCTTGTGGATACCTGGCGAAGTGCCTCACGCGCAACTCGGCTCCCGCGACGTACGGTTCGCGGCTCCCCGTTCCCGCGCGGGCCTGGTGGCGTGGCGGGCGAAGCGCGTACGTGCGTGCGTTACGGGTGGCGGTGGCGGTGGTGGTGGCGGTGGTACGGCAACGGGCGCGGGAGCTCGCGCGGGACGGCGCGGGCGGGGATGCGGTCAGGGGTGCGGGCGTGGCCGGTTGCCGGTGGTCGTTGGCCGGGGGGCCGGTGGTCGTTGGCCGTTCGGCGGTCGGCGGTTGCTGGGTTGGCGCGGGCGGTCAGCTCTTGCAGACGGTCAGTTTGAGTGCCGCGTCGATCGCCGCGCCCTGCGCGTCGGTCAGCGGGTGGCCGGGGCTGCCGAACCGCTCGGCGGCCAGGTGGTCGGCGGTCTGCGGGTCGCCGTTGATCTCGGTGCACTGGGTGCGGCCCTGGTCGATCACCTGGTTGGGGTCGGC
This sequence comes from Streptomyces sp. NPDC088194, assembly GCF_040702025.1. Lineage (NCBI taxonomy): Bacteria > Bacillati > Actinomycetota > Actinomycetes > Kitasatosporales > Streptomycetaceae > Streptomyces > Streptomyces sp. NPDC088194. The sequence goes on from NZ_JBFBIV010000035.1 coordinate 27,864, forward strand.
CGCCAGCGACGGGTCGATCGCCTTCAGAGCGGCCAGGTAGGTCTGCCGGTTCACACCGCTCGGCGCCGGGGGGCGGGGCACGGCCGCGCCGGTGCTCGGGCCGGCCGAACCCGTCGTGGTCGGCGCCGCGGTGGTGGCCTTGTCGGACGCGTTCTTGTCGTCGCTGCTGGACGAGCACGCGGTCGCGCAGAACGTGGCGAGTGCGGCGGCGGCCACGGCCGCGGCGGCGATTCGGGTACGCATGCCGTCACCTTGCCGCACCTGGGGGCGCGTGCCCGTCGCTGTGACCGTGCTGTGACAGCTTCTCCGCACCTCCTCCCACCGGTGTGGGTCGGCTTGGGGCTGCTGGGCCGGATCGGTCCGGCGCCGTCCGGCTTGGTCCGGGGCGGTCCGGGGCGGTCGGGCGGGTCCGGCTTGGGCCGATCGGAGGAGATGCCAAAGAAAGCGTTGACAGTGGCGAATGTCAAAGTACCCTTTGGGGTATGAAGCTCAATGATCCCAAGGCGATGCGGGCGCTGGCGCATCCGCTGCGGCTGGATCTGCTGGAAGTGCTGTCGATGGTGGAGTCGGCGACGGCGGCCTGGTGCGGGCGGGCGCTGGGCGTGCCGCAGGCCAACTGCTCGTTCCACCTGCGTCAGCTCGGCAAGTACGGCTTCGTGGAGGAGGCGGAGCCGGGGGAGGACCGGCGGGAGCGGAGGTGGCGGCTGGTCGAGGGGAGCAGGGAGATGCGGGTCGATGTGGCCGGGGCGGACACGGCCGCGGCGGAGGCGATCGGACGACGGTTGGAACGGACGGTGGTGGAGCGGGAGATGGCGGCGATCCTCCGGTACGCGGAGCGCCGGAGCGAGGAGAGCCCGCAGTGGCGGGGGAAGGCCGGCGTGGTGAGTGGGCTCGCGGTCGTCTCCGCGGACGACATGCCGGAGATAGAGCGGAAGTGGCAGGAGCTGCTGCGGCCCTACCTCGCGCGGGCGGAGGCGCGCGGGGAGCCGGGGGTCGAGGTCGGCGACGCGGCGGCGGGCGGGGCGTCGTCGGAGCGACGGCTCGTGCGGTACTTCATGGCCGCGACTCCGGTCGGGGCCTTGGACGGGATGACGGGTGATCCGGTCGAGGGCGTGCCCGAGGGGGCGTCCGAGGGCCGGGGCGGGGATTCGGCCGCCGCTTCCGCGGCGGCGCGGGCGTACATGACGGGAGGGGACAGCGATGGCCACGACAGGTGACACCGACATCGACTTCGAGACCGCCGCACCGGTGGCCGGCTCGTTCGACGTGGACTGGATACATGGGGTGCGCACCCGATGGCAGCGGGAACCGCGTATCCAGGTGCACCGGTACGACGAGCACACGCTGGTGCTGCGGCAGAGCAAGGCGGTGAACTACGAGGCACCCTTCGTCTTCCTCCTCTTCGGCAACGAGCGGGCGCTGCTGCTGGACTCCGGCGCCACCGCGGACCCGGAGCTGTTCCCGCTGCGCGCGACCGTGGACGGGCTGATCGACGAGTGGCTGGCCGCGCACCCGCGCGAGGGGTACGAACTGGTGGTGGCGCACACCCATGCGCACGGCGACCATGTGGCCGGGGACTCCCAGTTCGCCGACCGCCCGGCGACCAGGGTGGTGCCGAAGGAGGCGGACGCGGTACGGGACTTCTTCGGCTTCGCAGAGAGCTGGCCCACCGGGCAGGTCGGCTTCGACCTGGGCGGCCGCGTGCTCGACGTGCTGGGCACGCCCGGCCACCACGAGTCGTCCGTCACCTTCCACGACCGCTGGACCGGCATCCTGTTCACCGGTGACACGGTTCTCCCGGGCCGGCTCTATGTCGCCGACTTCCCGGCCTTCCTCGCGACGGTGCGGCGGATGGTGGAGTTCGCCCAGGCGCGTCGGATCAGCCATGTGGTGGGCTGCCACGTCGAGATGAAGCGCCGACCCGGCCGCGACTACCCGCTCGGCGCCACCTTCCAGCCGGATGAGCGGGCCCTCGCGATGACCGTCGGGCAACTCGTCGCGGTGCGCGACGCGGCCGTCTCCGTCGCCGACCGGCCCGGCGTGCACCGGTTCGACGACTTCGTGATCTACCACGAGCCCGGCAAGCGCGAGACCCGCAGGCTGCTCGCCCGCGCTCGGCTCCGCAAGGCGCTGGCCGCACCGCTGCGCGGCTGATCGACGGCGGGACCAGCGGGAGCTGCCGTGCCCGTTATCAGGTCTTGACGGACCGGATGCCTTCCCGGGGCTCCCGGAAACCGGAACGGCGGCGTTACGGTGTGCCCCTCGCGTCCCGATCTGGGGGAAACATGCGCATCCGCACCACCTTCCGCACCACCGGTACCAGCGCTGCCGTGGCGGTGATCGCCGCCTGCGTGCTGCTCACGGGGTGCTCGTCGGGTGGTAGCGGGGGAAGCGCGGCGGCGACGTCGCAGCAGCCGGTCGCGGTCGGGCTGACGTCGGCGGAGCAGGTCGCGTCGACGCTGGAGCAGAGCGTGTCCACCATGACGACGACGGTCGTGTACACGGCGGCGACCGACCCGGACCACCTGCTCGGCAAGACGCACGGCTACCTGTCCAAGGTGGCGTTCTCCGACTCTCGGGTCCAGCCCGCCGACGTCGAGGGCACCAAGTCCGACGCGATCGTGCGCGGCGGCAGCGTCGAGACGTTCGCGACCTCCGCGCAGGCGCACGCCCGCGCCAAGGCGATCGAGACCGGCGCGCAGGGCTCCGCGAGCGCCGGCGAGTACCACTATTACGTCGGCACCTCGCTGGTCCGCGTCTCCCAAGTGCTCACCCCCGCCCAGGCGCAGGACTACGAGCTGGCGGCCCAGAGCCTGAACTGACCTCTGCCGCAGCCGCTTTCACGGAGGCGCCGCGGGGACGCCGCCAGGGGCAGGGCGCTGCCGGGGGCGGAGCGCGGCCGGGGGCGGGGCGCGGTCGCGGTCACGGACGCGGGCCCCCTCGGGTACGGCCGGCCCTCGCACCGTACGAACGGCCCGTTCCGCCGCGGTCGCCCCCGCGCAGCGCGGCCGGTCACGCCCGCCGGACAGGCGCCGCCGCTCGGGTGCGAGCGGTGGGTCCGCGGGCGCGGTGGTCTTGACATGCCGACGACGGCACGCGCATCGTTTCCACCATTCGATAGGAACCTACCGACTGGTGGAATCCGTGTCGTCAACTCGCTGGACCGTCCACGCCGCCCTCCCGCACCCGGCGGGCGCATCGTGAGCGCCGCGCGGGCGAGCGGGCTCGCCGGCCGGCTCCGGGCCGCCGTCGGCGCCGCGAAGGTGCTGACCGACCCCGCCCAACTGCGCACCTACGAATGCGACGGGCTGGCCACCGTACGGGTCCGTCCCTCGGTCGTGGTGCTCGCCGAGCGGCGCGAGGACGTCGTCGCGACGGTACGGCTGTGCGCCGAGGCGGGCGTGCCGTTCGTCGCACGCGGCTCGGGCACCGGGCTGTCCGGCGGCGCGGTGCCGGTGGCCGACGGCGTCCTCATCGTGCTCTCCCGGCTGCGGGCCGTACGCTCCGTCGACCCCGACAACGCCCGGGTGGTGGTCGAACCCGGCGTGATCAACCTGTGGGTGACCCGCGAGGCCGCGCCGTACGGCCAGGCGTACGCGCCCGATCCGTCCTCCCAGCAGGTCTGCTCGATCGGCGGCAACGTCGCGGAGAACGCCGGCGGCGCGCACTGCCTGAAGTACGGCTTCACCGTCAACCACGTCATGGGCGCCGAAGTGGTGCTGCCCGACGGGGAGGTGGTGCACCTCGGCGGCACCGCCCCCGAGCACCCCGGCTTCGATCTGCTGGGCGCCTTCGTCGGCAGCGAGGGCACCCTCGGTATCGCGACCGAGGTCACCGTCCGCACCATCCAGGCGCCGGAGTCGGTCCAGACCATGCTGGTCGGCTTCCACAGCGTCGCGGACGCGGCCGGCACCGTCAGCGACATCATCGCCGGGGGCATCCTGCCGGCGGCCGTGGAGATGATGGACGCCCTCGCGATCGAGGCCGCCGAGGCGGCGGTGCGCTGCGGATATCCGCGCGGCGCGGTCGCCGTCCTCGTCATCGAACTCGACGGCCCCCGGGTGGAGGTGGACGAGCAGTTCCGCCAGGTCGAACGGATCGCCACCGCCCGGCACGCCTTCGAGACCCGCATCGCCCGGGACGCGGAGGAACGCGCGCTGATGTGGAAGGGCCGCAAGTCCGCGTTCGCCGCGGTCGGCCGGATCAGTCCCGCGTACTACGTGCAGGACGGCGTGATCCCGCGCACCAAGCTCCCCGAGGTCCTCGACGAGGTGGGGAGGTTGGCGGACGCGGCGGGCATCCGCGTGGCGAACGTCTTCCACGCCGGCGACGGGAACCTGCACCCGCTGATCCTCTTCGACGACAAGGTCGAGGGCGCCGCACACGCCGCCGAGCAGCTGGGGTTCGCCATCCTCGACCTGTGCGTGGCCTCCGGCGGGTCGATCACCGGCGAGCACGGTGTCGGGGTGGAGAAGAAGTCCAAGATGACCGCGCAGTTCAGCGCGGACGACCTCGACACCATGCACCGGCTGCGCTGCGCCTTCGACCCGGCCGGGCTGGCCAACCCCGGCAAGCAGTTCCCCACCCCGCGGCTGTGCGGGGAACGACCGGGGGTACGGACGGCGGCCGAGGACGAGGGCCGTGACGCGGCACTGGGCGAGGTGTTCTGAGGTGAGCGGGGCCGATTCCGCTGCGGGTGAGCAGTTTTCGGGTGAGCCGAGTTCGGCCGGGGCGGGTTCGGGCGAGCGGAGTTCGGGTGAGCCGGGGTCGGGTGGGTCGGGTTCGGGCGAGCGGAGTTCGGGTGAGCCGGGCTCGTGGGACCCGGGTTCCGCCGCGCCTGCCCCGACCCAGCCCGGCGCGGCCCGGCCTGCCTCGACCCAGCCCGGCTCGGTCGGTGAGCTGGCCGACCTGCTGCGGTCCACCACCGGCACGCTCGTCCCCGTCGGCGCCGGCACCAAGGTTGGCTGGGCCGCGCCCGCCACCTCCTGCGACCTGCTGCTGCGCACCACCGCGCTGGACCGGATCACCGAGTACGCCCCCGGGGACCTGGTGGTCGTCGCGGAGGCGGGCGTACCGCTGGCCGCCTTGCAACGCCAACTCGCCGCGCACGGGCAGATGCTGGCCCTCGACCCGCCGGAGGAGGGCGCGACGCTGGGCGGCGTCGTGGCCGCCAACGCCTCCGGGCCGCGCCGGCTGCGCTACGGCACCGTGCGCGACCTGCTGATCGGCGTCACCGTGGTGCTCGCCGACGGAACCGTCGCCCGCTCCGGCGGAAAAGTGGTCAAGAACGTCGCCGGCTACGACCTCGGCAAGCTCCACACCGGTGCCCACGGCGGCCTCGGCGTCATCGCCTCCACCACCTGGCGGCTGCACCCGCTGCCGCCGGCCGCCGCGACGGTCACCGCGCGGGTGGACGGCAGCGCGCGGGCCGGCCGGCTCGCCGCCCTCGTCGCCCGCTCCACCCTCACCCCGACCGCCCTCGAACTGCGCTGGCGGCGCGGCACGTCGGCCACCACCGGCGAACTCGTGGCCCTCTTCGAGAGCATCCCGGCCTCGGTCCACGACCAGGCGACCCGGTGCGCGGAACTGCTGGCCGGCGAAGCCGGCGGCCTGGCCGTGGAGGTCGGCGACGCCCCGCCCGCGTGGTTCGGCACACGGCCGGCCGGACCGCTGGTGCTGCGGCTGGCGTTCGCGCCCGCCGCCCTCCCGCACGTGCTCGACGCGCTGCCACCGGGCGCGTCCGGCACGGCTTCGGCCGCGGTGGGCGTGGCGTACGCGGCTGTGCCCGCCGCAACCGACCTCGCCGCCTTGCGCGCCGCCCTCGCCCCCTACGACGGCTCGGCCGTGGTGCTCGCCGCCGACCCCGCCCTCCGCCCGGCGCTCGACCACTGGGGCCCGCCCGGCGACGCCTTCACCCTGATGACCCGCGTCAAGGACCGCTTCGACCCCGCCCGGCGCCTGTCCCCGGGGCGCCTTCTGGGAGGACTCTGATGACCCCCGCCTCGCGCTCCACCCTCCCGCATCACCCCCAACCGCCCGCGATGCGGCCGACTTCTCCCTGCCCACCACCCGGCGCACGAGACGTCACGGACCGGGTGACGGCGGGGCCCGCCGCAGCAGAGCCGGTGCCGGCAGAGCCGGTGAACTCGCCGTGGAACGCGGCGGGGCCGTTGCCGGGAGGACCGCGATGACCGCCACCCCGCCGCCCGGGAACCCGGACTCCGCGCAGCCCGGTCCGCCGCAGCCGGACGCCCCCCAACCTGAAGCGCCGCGGCCCGCCTCCCCGCCACCCGCCTCCCCGCCACCCGTCCCCCCGGCACCGCTCGGAGCCACCGTCGCGGCCAGCGCTGACGCGGCGACGGTCGGCCTCGGCATGCCCGGATTCGGGCTGCCCGGGGGCGCGTTCGACGGGTGCGACCCGCCGGACGCCGCACTCGCCGGCGACTGCGTGCACTGCGGCTTCTGCCTGCCGACCTGCCCCACCTACGTGCTGTGGGGCGAGGAGATGGACAGCCCGCGCGGCCGGATCGACCTCATCAAGGGCGGCCTGGAGGGCGACCTGCTCGACGCGACCGCCGTGCACCACCTCGACCAGTGCCTGGGCTGCATGGCGTGCATGACCGCGTGCCCGTCGGGGGTGCAGTACGACAAGCTGATCGAGGCCACCCGGGGGCAACTGGAGCGCCGTACGACCCGCCCACGCCGGGAGCGGCTGATCCGCGCACTCGTCTACGGCCTCTTCCCCTACCCCCGCCGGCTGCGCGCCCTGCGCGGCCCCCTGCGCGCCTACCAGTCCTCGGGGCTGCGCGGCCTGCTCGCCCGGGTCGGGCTGCTGCGCCGACTCCCATCGGTGCTGCGGGCGATGGAGGCGCTGGCACCGAGACTGGGACCGGCGCCCGCGCTGTCCGAGCGGACGCCGGCGACCGGCACCCGCCGACGTACGGTCGGCCTGCTCACCGGCTGCGTCCAGGGCACCTTCTTCCCCGACGTGAACGCCGCCACCGTGAGGGTGCTGACCGCCGAGGGCTGCGAGGTGGTGGCGCCGCGCCGGCAGGGCTGCTGCGGGGCGCTGTCCGCACACGCCGGGCGGCTCCCGGAGGCGGTGCGGTTCGCCCGGCACGTCATCGAGACCTTCGAGGCAGCGGACGTGGACGCCGTGGTGGTCAACGCGGCCGGCTGCGGCTCCCAGCTCAAGGAGTACGGCCACCTGCTGCGCGACGAGGGCGGCGACTGGCCGGCGCGGGCCGAGGCGCTGGCGGCCAGGGTCCGCGACATCACCGAACTCCTCGACGAGATCGGCCCGCTCGCCCCGCGCCACCCGCTGCCGCTCACCGTCGCCTACCAGGACGCCTGCCACCTCGCGCACGCCCAGTCCGTCCGCGACCAGCCGCGCCGGCTGCTGCGCGGGGTGCCCGGCGTGCAGCTGCGCGAGCTGCCCGAGCCGGAGATCTGCTGCGGCAGCGCGGGGACGTACAACCTCCTGCACCCCGAACCGGCCCGGGAACTGGGCGAGCGCAAGGCACGCGCGGTGCTGTCCACCGGCGCCCGGCTGATGGTCACCGCCAACCCGGGCTGCTGGATGCAGGTGGCCGGCACCCTCGCGGGGATGGGCGAGCGGATGCCGGTCGCCCACACCGTGCAGGTGCTGGACGCGGCGATCCGCGGCATCCCCGCCGAACGCCTCCTCGCCGACGCCCTCGACGGCCCCGGCACTCCGCTGCCCGCGCCGCGCCGGCCCCGGCCGAGGGCCGAGGCAGAGGCCGAGGCCGAGGCCGAGGCGGAAGCAGAGGGCTGAGTGGCGGTCAGCCGCCGTTGACCAGGCGGATGTAGCGCACCCAGTCCCAGTTCGGGCCCGGGTCGGTGTGGTCGGTGCCCGGCACCTCGACATGGCCGATGATGTGCTGACGGTCCTTCGGGATGCCGTACTTGTCGCAGATCTCGGTGGTGAGGGCGGCGGAGGAGTGGTACATCGCGTCGGTGAACCAGGACGCGTCGTCGACCCAGCCCTCGTGCTCGATGCCGATGCTGCGGGTGTTGTAGTCCCAGTTGCCGGCGTGCCAGGCCACGTCATGCTCGCGGACGCACTGGTCGATGGCGCCGTCGGCCGAGCGCACCACGTAGTGCGCCGTGGCGGCGTGGGCGGGGTCCTGGAAGAGGGTGATGGTGTCGGCGAAGGTCTCCTGGGTGACGTGGATGACGACCATGTCGATCGCGTAGGTGGAAGGGCGGTTGGACGCCGTGTAGTTGGCGGTGCTGGCCGGAGCCCAGGTGGCGCCGGGGTAGTCGACGGCGGCGGCCGCCGCGGCACGGCCGCTGCCGGTCCACAGCTCGCCGGCGAACGCGGCGCCCGCGGCGGCGCCCAGCGCGAGGCCGCCGCGCAGCAAGGACCGTCGGGTGTGGGGGAGTCGGGGGCTGCTGGGGCGTTCCATGGCGGGCTCCCTGAGAGGTCGCGAGGTGGTCGGGTCCATGACAAGAACATCGGGCTCGCCCATCGTGGGGCCCGGGTCCTTGGCCTGCCAAGCGGTTCGCGCAATGGCAGAGGTCCACGCCATTGGCGGACCTGCCGCACGGCCCCGCGCAGCCGCCTGCGCGCCGAGTTCGCCCACTCACGCAAAGTAATCACACTGGTCCCCGTTCGGATAACGACTGATGCACGCTCACATCACCGCCCGGCCACATCGCCTGACCGATTTGCCTACTCTGCCTATACCCTGCGCATTTTGTTCCCATGCCCAACTCTCCGATTCGGCTTGGAAAACGCCTCCGGCTCTATTAACGTTCGATAACGCAGCGCGGTCGTCACCGCCGCCGCCAGGACGGCGGACCGCGCGCTTGCCGAATCCCGTCCGCGGGAACCGGGGACCCGTGAAAATGGGGTGAATCGGGCAGCAGTCAGGCCCGTAGGAGACCTTCTTCCTCCGAACCCGTCAGCTAACCCGGTAGGCGAGAGGGAAGGAAAGGAGAGCGCCCGTCGTGGCGTCCGACCAGCTTGCCTACGCCCCCGCCCGGCCTGACGGCGACATCGCCGGCCAGGAGCGGGAAGACTTCCGACTTCCGCGTCAGCGGGCCAACGCCCTTGCCGCCACCGGCGCTTCCGGCGTCCCGGCTCCCGCGTTCGCCGCGTTCGCCGGTGCCGGAGCGGCGGGCCTGGCCCCCGCGCCGGCCGTCGAGCCCGCCGGGCGCCCCGCGCCGTACCCCCTGCCGGACGCCGGACCCGGTGGCGCCGCGCTCGCCGGCCTGCCGACGTACGACCCGACGGCGCTGACCGTGCCCGCGGCCCCGGCGCCGGCTTCCGCACCGGCCCCCGCTCCGGCCGAGCCGATCGCCCCCGCTCCCGCGCAGGCCGAGGCAACGACCCTGCTGCCGCAGCCCGTTGCCGAACCCGAGATCGCCGACACCACCGAGACCGGCCGGACCGGCGAGGCCGGGACCGCCCCCGCCGACCCCGGCGAGGCGCTGTGCGCCCGCATCCTCGGCCAGGTCGCCGCCCAGCGCGAGGCCACCGCCCGCGCCGAGCGCGAGGCGGTCGAGAAGGCCGCGGCCGAGCAGGCCGCCCGCGAGGCCGCCGAGCGCAAGGTGCGCGAGCAGGTCGCCGCGGCGAAGGCCGCAGCCGAGGAGAAGGCCCGCGAGGAAGCCGCCGCGGCGGCCCGCGCCGAGGCCGAGCGCCTCGCCCGGCTGGCCGCCTCCTACATCAAGCCGGTCGCCTGCGCCGCGCTCGGCGCGGGTTTCGGCGAGACCGACCCCTGGGCCAACCTGCACAACGGGCAGGACTTCACCGCGCCGACCGGCACCCCCGTGCACGCCGTGCACGGCGGCACCGTCACCTCCGCGGGCTGGGCCGGCAGCGACGGCTACCGGGTCGTCCTCACCCTCGACGACGGCACCGAGTTGAGGTACTGCCACCTGTCGACCATGGTCGTCACCGACGGCCGGGTCACCACCGGCGACACGATCGGCCGGGTCGGCGCGACCGGCAACGTGCCCGCGCCGCACCTCCACTTGGAGGTCCGCCCCGACGGCGGCGCCCCCGTGGACCCGCTGCCCTGGCTGCGCGCCCACGACGTCACCGTCTAGCGAGCCGCCCGCGTCGAGCGGGCGAGCGGAACCCGGCGGCCCCGCGTTCCTTCCGTATGACCGGCCCCACCGCCCCGGCGGCCCTGGCGACCACCCCCCCGGCGCCGGGGCCGTCGGCTTTGGCGGCGCGGCCCGGGCCCGGCCCGGAGCGTTCCCCGCGCCCCTGACCGGGGCGCGGGGAAGTCCTTCACAGGGCAGGCGACTTGGCGGTCCGAGGAGCCGGTGCCGCGTGCCGGGCGGCGAGGTCGACCAGGGAGATCATGTCGACCGGGGACGTGTCGGCGTCCAGGACGCGGTACTCGAGCGCGGTGAGGATGGCGAGCCGCTCGGTGAGCCCCCAGCGGGGGTTGGTCTCGGCGGCGATCAGCTCGGCGGCGGCCTGGGCGAGCGGATGGCCGGCCGCGTGGGAGGCGTGGATACGGTCGCGGACCCGGAGCAGGTACTCCGCGTTGGCGGCCACGTCCGCGGGCGTCATGACGGGACCGTGCCCGGGCACGATGATGCGCGGTTCGCACGCCAGCACCCGCTGGACCGCCCGGTGGATCTCGTCGAGCGGCCCGGCCCAGTGCACCGGGTGGTCCTCGCAGAAGATGACGTCGCCGGAGCAGACCACGCCCTCGCCGGGCAGGTTGACGATCAGGTCGCCGGCCGTGTGCGCGGGACCGACCTCGATCAACTCGACGGCCACACCGCCGACTTCGAGGTCGAGCCGGCCGTTGAAGGTGCGGGTCGGCGGCACGGCCTCGCTCACCCCGAAGTCGCCGTAGCGGCTGAAGTGCCGGTGGAGGTACGCGCCGAGCGGCGTGTCCGGGTCGCTCTCCGCCACCAGGCGCGCGAGTTGGGCCGGACTCGGCTCCTTGCACAGGTGCTCGCTGTTGGCGTCGGTGCTGACCACCTCCGCACCGGCCGCCGTGAACACCCCGTTGCCGTACGAATGGTCGCCGTTGCCATGGGTGTTGACGACCGTGGTGATGGCGACGCCCGGCGGGAGTACCTCGGCGGTGAGGTTCAGGAGGTGCCGCGTCAGGTCCGTGGTGTAGGGGGTGTCGACCAGGAGCGCGCTGTCCTGGTCGGTGATCAGGATGCAGTTGGCCAGGCCCCAGGTGTCGTGGCCGTCGGGCAGCCATGCGTGGACCGCGGGCGTCAACGCCCTCAGGCTGCGCGGTGGTTCGATGCTCATGTCGTCCCAGTCTGCTGATGTCGTGGCGGAAGGCAATCGCGGGGATGGTCGTCGCCGGGTACGGAGCCGCGCCCGGGCGCAGGCTCAACCTACGGAACCAGGCTCAACCTACGTAAGCGGGACCAGGATCGGAACCAGGACCTGCGGAGCGGTCTGGACCGGAGTCAGGACCCGTGTCGAGGTCCACCGGACCCGTCGTCGCGGGAGCGTGCATCGGCTCCTGCGGCCCCGGCTGCTCGCCCCGGTCGAAGAGCACGAACATCAGCCGTCCGCCCGGCACGCCGAACGGTCCGGCCGCGCACATCGTCGCCCAGCCCGGGCCGAGTTCGGGGTGCAGCAGCGGCCGCGCCCCCTCCGCACGCGGCTGGAGGTACTCCGTGGTCGGGGCGTCGTAGCACGGTCCCACCACCGGGTCGCGCCGGATGTCGGCGATCAGCCGTTGGAGCGTCTTGTCGTTGGGGCGGGCGGTGGCCGCCGCTCGTAACTGCGGCACGAGCAGCGGCAGCCAGCTGTTCGCCCAGTCGGCGAGGGTGACCCGGGCCGCCGGGGCGAGCAGCATCCACCGCATCACGTTGCCCGGCACGCCGTGCGGCGTGAACAGCCGGGCGAACGCGGAGTTGTACGCGACCAGGTCCCATGCCGCGTCGCTGACGTACGCGATGTCCCGGCTGCCGGCCAGCACCCGCCGCCACGGCCGGGGGACGGAACGGCCGACCTGCGGATCGAGCGGGAAGGCGGGCGGGGTGCCGGTGGCGTACAACACCAGCGACTCCCACTCCTGTTCGGTCAGGCACAGTATCCGGGCGATCGGTTCGAGGATCTCGGTGTCGATGACCGCGAGCCGGCCGCGCTCGACATAGCCGTACTTGTGCTCGGGCCAGCCGAGCAGCCGCGTCATGTGCTCGTGGGTCAGGCCCTCGACCTTGCGGCCGCGCGGTTCGGCGCGGGGCGCCAGCCCGAGCGCGGCCGGGTCCTGACGGGCGCGGGCACGGGCGAGCAGGTTCCGCATGGCCTGACGGTCGTTCAACGACACTTCCCTCTCGAAGAGTTCGGTCCGACCGCCGCGGCGCTCGGGCCGTCCCGGTCGGCCCGCGCTCCGGCCGGGCGGCAGGCGGCCGTCATCCGTGTCCGGGCGACAGCTCGGACGGATCGAGCGCACGGGCCAGCTTGTACCCGACCTCGAAACGGCTGCCGGCGCCCAGGCGTTCCATCAGCGCGGCCATCACATCCTCCACCGCCTGCCGCTCGATGCGGAGTTTGCGGGCGATCCGGTCGTCGCCGTAGCCGCTCGTCATCAGCCGGATCACCGCCCGCTCCAACTCGCCGAGCGCGGCATGCCGCAACCCGGCGCCGGCGAGCGGCAGCGGAGTGGCGCGCTGCCAGTACGACTCGTGGATCGCGGTGAAGGAGCGGACCAGGGCCGAGCCGCGGACGCGGAGCAGTGAAGGGCCGGGCGGTTCGGACCCGTTGGGTCCGTCGGGAGCGTGGGGCGCGTCGGGGGAGCGGGAAGCGCCGGTCGCGCCGTCCAGGTCGTCCGGCCCCGCCTGGCCGTACCCGGCGCGCGGCGCGGGCCGTTCGCTCGCCGGCAGGCAGACGGTGTGCCGGTCGAAGATCAGCATGTCGTGCGCGACATGGTCGATCACCCGGACGATGACGCCCGCGTCGGACAACTCCTGGAGGAAACGGGCGCGTACGGGCTCGCCGAGCACCGCGCGCGGGTACACCGCCCGGACCCGGACACCGCGCCGGGCGAGCGCCGCGTCGGCCTCCAACCGCCATTCCAGCTCGGCCCGGTCCAGCGGCGGCGGGTCCTGGTGGAGCGTGTCCGCGGATCGCCGCACCGCGGCCGCCAGTTCGCGCAGCACCAACTCCCCGGCGTGCGGCCCGCTGAACTGGTCCACCGTGACCTGCACCCGCTCCGGCAGCCCACCGGCCCCCTGATCCGTACCTGTACCCGTGCCCGTACCTGCTCCGGTTCCCGTTCCCATGCCCATCCCTGCGCCCCCCGCCGTGTAGCCGACATACGGGGCCGCGTGCGGCTCTTGCGTCGCCACGCCCGCCGGTTGTTCGGACTTCATCGCCAGACCGACCTCCCTGGCTCGCCGCGCGCCGCGATCGGCGTCCCCCGACGCGTAGGAGCCCCCCTGGATCGAGAAACGACCCATCCGGCACAGAGTGTTACAGCAGCATCACTGGATTTCCAGGCCGAATCCGTCCAGGAAATCAATCACCTGAAAGGGTGCATTGGGGGTGAAGTGGGAGGTACGGTGCGCAACGTCATGCGACCGGCGCACCGGCCGGTCCCCTGCGCGCCCGCAGAGCCCCTCAAGTACGGCCGGAGGGCCTAGAGATGCTTCGGTACGTGCCGCGCCGACTGCGTCGGGTCGTACGGCCGCGGAGGGCCGTACGGCGGCGGTGAGTCGTACGGGGGCGGGGCGTCGTACGGCGGCGGTGAGTCGTACCGGGGCGGTGAGTCGTACGGCGGGGCCGAACCGTACGCCTGCGGCGGCCCGTACGGCTGCGGAGGCTGCGGCGGCCACGTCGGGTACTGCGCGGGCGGGCCCCACTGCCCCGCGCGGGGCGGCGGAATACGCGGCGGCCACTGCGGGGTCACCGGCTGGTCCAGCGCCACCGCGTGGGCCAGGGCCGGCTGTGCCAGCGCCCTGCGGTGCCACAGGTGGGAGAGGAGTTCGGCCTCACGTGCGGTGAAGTCGGGCTCGGGGGCGCCGCGTTCGGCGGCCGCGCGCAGGAACGCGAGGTGGGTGGCGAACGCGATGTAGTCGCGGACCGCCCGGGCGGCCTGCTCGCCCACCAGCCGCTTCGCCTCGCGCTTGGCCTCCGCGCGTATCCGCATGGTGCCCAGCGCGTTCGGCTCGCCCACCGCCAGCCAGCCCGCGGCGGCGTACGGCGGCAGGTGCCGGCGGATCGTCCGCAACTCGTTGGACCGCGACCAGAACGCCAGCCACAGCACCAGCCCGAACACCGGCACCATCACCGACACATACGTCGTCAGGAAGCCGATCGGGGACAGCTCGGAACTGCCGTTCCACGAGCCGTGCAGCACCATCGCCATCAGCCAGCCGCAGACCGGCGGCACCCACCGCCACCGCCAGCGCATCCCCGGCCGCATCGTGGCCGCCAGCGCGAAGCCGATCCCGGTCATCGACGTGAACAGCGGGTGCGCGAACGGCGTCATCAGCACCCGGACGATGAACGTGGCCACGGTGGTGCCGATCCCGTCGCCGCCCAGCGCCTTGTCCTGGTCGAAGGCGGTGCCGAGGTAGAGGATGTTCTCGGTGAAGGCGAAGCCGGTCGCGGTCAGTCCGGCGAGCACGATGCCGTCGAGCAGCGACTCGATGTGGCGGCGCCGGAACAGGAAGAGCAGCAGCAGCGCGCTGCCCTTGGCGGTCTCCTCGACCAGCGGCGCGACGAACGTGGCCCCCCACTGGTCGGACTGCGTCTGGGTCGCGGAGAACGCCGTGGCGAGCAGCTTCGCGCCGTACTCGTTGGCGAAGATCGCCACCAGCGTGGCCGCGCACGCGCCCCAGGAGAAGGCGAAGACGATGTTCTGCCAGGGGCTGGGCGCCACGTGGTCGAACCACAGGTACGCCCAGATGATCAGCGGCACCGGCAGCAGCGCCAGGGCCATGCCCACCAGGAACGGTTCGGTGCCGATGTGGTGCCGCAGCACCGCCAGGATGACCACTCCGCACACCGCGAGCCCGGTGAACAGCGCACCCGTCCGCACCGCCCGGCTCTCCCAGAAGGCGCGCCGCGGCCCGTAGTGCACCGTGGTGGGCTCCCGTGCCGCGTCGTCCCCGGTGGGGGAGTCAGGCGCGGAAGGGTACGAAAACGTCGTCACCATGACGACAGTACGGGGGCGGGACGGCGCCGCGCGAGAGTACGGGACAACCCGGCCCCCGCACGGGCTCAGGTACGGACGAACAGCAGGTCGTGCACCACGTGGCCCTTCGCCAGCCCGGTCCGTTCGAACTTCGTCATCGGCCGGAACTCCGGGCGCGGCGCGAACCCGTCGCCGTGCCGGTTCGCCAGACCCGGTGCGGCGGTCAGCACGTCCAGCATCTGGTCGGCGTACGGCTCCCAGTCGGTGGCGCAGTGCACCACCGCGCCGGGCCGCAGCAGCGGGGTGACCAGGGCCAGGAACTCCGGCTGGATCAGCCGCCGTTTGTGGTGCTTGGCCTTCGGCCACGGGTCGGGGAAGTAGACCCGCAGCCCGTCCAGCGAGGCGGGCGGCAGCATGTCGCGCAGCAGCACGATCGCGTCGCCGTTGGCCACCCGTATGTTCGTCAGCCCGCCGCGGTCGGCGAGGGCGAGCAGGTTGCCCTGGCCGGGGGTGTGCACGTCGACCGCGAGGATGCCGGTCGCGGGATCGGCGGCGGCCATCGCGGCGGTCGCGTCGCCCATGCCGAAGCCGATCTCGACGACGACCGGGAGGCGGGCGCCGCCGGCGGCGGGGAACAGCCCGGCCGGGTCCAGCGGGGAGCCGTCCAGCTCCACGCCCCAGCGCGCCCAGTGCCGGTCGATCGCCGCCGCCTGCGCCTTGGTGAGCCGACCGCGCCGCGCGTGGAAGCTGCGGATGCGGTGCTCGCCGCGCGACCCGGCCGGATCGGGCGCGGGCCCGGACGGGAACATCACGGCGGGGGCGGGGGCGGGTGCGGGTGCGGGGGTGGAGGACGGCGTCGACACAATGCCGTCGATTCTACGGGGGCCGCGCGGGGCGGCGGGGCGACGCGGGGCGGGCGGGACGCGGGAGTAACGCAGGTCACGCGGGTGGAGTGGGTGACGCCGGTCACCGTGCCGCTGCGGGCACCCGTACCGCCGGCACCGAATCCGGCACCGACACCGACACCGGCACCCGGCGCTCGTACCGGCGCGCCCGTACCCGTGTCGGCACCGCCGCCGCTCCGCCGCTCCGCCGGCCCCGCCGCTGAGCGCCGCCCTGCCTCCTACGCCGGGGCCGCCAGCAGGGGGCGGGCGCGCTCGCGCAGATCGAGCACCTGGGGGTCGTCGTTGTACGGCTCCAAGCGGTGCAGGAGGTCGCGGACGTACTCCGTGGTGCGGGCGGAGGAGATCCGGCCCGCCACCTCGACCGCCTTGACGCCGGCGGCGCAGCACGCGTCGAGGTTGCCCGACTCCAGCTCCGCGACCGCGGAGACCACCAGCCGCAGGCCGTGCGAGCGGACGAACTCCTCGGTGGGCTGGGCCAGGGCCTGCTCGGTGAACCGCTGGACCTGGCGCGGCAGGCGCAGGTCGCGGTAGCACTCGGCGGCGTCGGCGGCGAGCCGGTCGTAGGAGTAGAAGCCGAGCCAGCTCGGGTCGGCGTCGCCGGCGCGGGCGCGCTCCAGCAGCGCCTCGGCCGCGGACAGGGCGGCGCCGCACGCGGCGGCCTCGCCGGCCTTGGCGTGCGCGCGGGCCTCCACGAGGTGGAAGAAGCTCATGGTGCGGGCGGTGGCCAGGCCGCGGTTGCGCTCCAGGGCGGCCTGGGCGAGGTCGACGCCCTCGTCGGAGAAGTTGCGGTAGGTGGCCTGGAGGGACATCGACGCCAGGACGTAGCCGCCGAGCGGGACGTCGGCGGCGGCGCGGGCCAGCCGCAGCGCCTGGATGTAGTAGCGCTGCGCGGCCTCCTGTTGGCCGGTGTCGAAGGCCATCCAGCCTGCCAGCCGGGTGAGTTCGGCGGTGGCGCCGAACAGCGCGCGGCCGACGTCGTCGCTGTAGGAGCCGAGCAGCAGGGGCGCGGCCTCGACCCGCAGGCACTCCGGCACCATGCCCGAACGCCAGTCGCCCCCGCCGTACTTGGAGTCCCAGCGGCGCGCGTCGTCGGCGGCCTCGCGGAGTTTGGTGACGTCGGTGTGGCCGACGTGGGCCATGCCCGGGGCGGGGGCGTCGCGGGCCACGGTGGCGTCGGCCGGGGTGATCAGCCAGCGGGAGGCGGGAGTGACGTAAGCGCTCACTGCGAAAGAACCGGCCAAGCTCTGCCAGATGCCGCTGCCGCCGGGGCCGCGGCGCCCGGCGAGATCCAGTCGCCACAGATCGGTGGCCGATTTCACCGCCTCGCCGACGTCGCGCGGGAAGGCGAGGCCGACTTCGGGCGCGGGGTCGGCGTCGGCCAGACCTATCTCGTGCAACGGCACGGGCCGGCCGAGCTTGCTGCCGATGGCGGCGGCTATCAGATGCGGCGCCGCGCCCTGCGGCACCATGCCCTTGGTGACCCAGCGGGCCACCGATGTCTTGTCATAACGCAGCGTCAGACCGCGTTGCGCGCCGAGGTCGTTGACCCGGCGGGCGAGTCCGGCGTTGCTGATGCCCGCCATGGCGAGAAGGGTGCCGAGCTTCTCGTTCGGCCCGCGGTGTTCTCTGTTCACTGCGGTTCACCTCGTGATGCCGCTGGGGGCAGGCCGGCCCGGCCTGGTGATGTCATGGGGTACGGGGTTCACCCTCCCCTGGAGCCCGATTCGGCCACCGCGGAAGCCGCGGTGCGGCCGGTACGGTGCGTGTGCCGGGCACCCGAGCCGCGCGTACGTGTGCGAACCGGGTACACCCAGCGTAGTTCGCCGCATCCCGACCGTTAAGAGGCTCGTGCCGGATGGCCGGAAACGGACGGGTGCCCTCGGGCGCCCGGCGTGCGATGCGCGCACGATCCGGCGTGTGCTCCCGGTATATGTGGCCGTGCGCCCGGCCGTGCGCTCTGTGCCGTGCTGTGCCGTTGGGCTTGCATGGTGCCATGGGTCGGCCCGTGGACCCCGGCAGGCGGCTATGCCGGGGTGGAGCGGGCCACGGGGTTCCGCTGCCACAATCCCCGCGGGTGGCGGACCGGCCCGGGCGGCGTCCGAACGCCTCCCGGGCCGTTGACCCCGTGGCCGATTCTGTAAAGGTGATTCCCGGGCGGGTGGCCGCTCCGGGACACGTTCCGTGACCGTCACCGATCACCGCAGGCGACCTGCCCGGCGCTGTCGAGGCATATCAACTGCGGCATGTGCCGCGGACTTTGGCGCGAACCAGACGTTTCGCCGCCGGGCCGCCGCCGGTTGACGCGCGGGTCGGTTCGGGCGGGTTTCGCCCCCCGGCCGAGCGCGCGACCCGGCCTGCCTTGGTGCACCCATGCGCCTCCTTGCGCGTCTCCACGTGGCAGCATGGTCTTTCGGACGTCAGACGTGGCGGCCCGGCGGGGCGAGCAGCGGGAGCAGCGGAGCCGAGCCGTGCCGGCTGTCCACAGCCTGTGGAGGCGGCGATGCGGTGGTTGGTGGGGTGGAGCAGTGCCACTGCGGGTCCGTTGCCCGGCGCGCGGTCCCGCGCACTCCAGCCCGTCGGCGCGCAACTCCTGTGGGGTGACCCCGATCCGCTGTGGGCGGTGGGGGATTGGCGCCCCGACGAGGTGCGGGTCGTGCACGCCGACGCCAACGCCCGTGCCAGGGCCAATGGTTCGGCGGGATACGGCGCCGGCGCCGCGTACGGCGGCGGTTACGGGGACGCGAACGGCCACGGCGGCGTCGACTCCTACGGCGGCGCGGGCGCGTACGGCGCGGCCTCGTACGGGAGTTCGCGGGGCGTGGCCCGGCTGGCCGTGCTCGGGCGGTGCGGGGCCACCGACGCGCAGTTGCGGCTCGGCCTGGTCGCGGCTCGCGGCGGCGCGCTGCGGCATGTCACCGCGTGGCCCGGCAGCTACACCGCGGTGCTCCAACTCGGCCGCCGGATCACGGTGCTGGGCGATCTGGCCGGCGCGCTGCCGGTCTTCCACACCCGCTGGCGGCACGGCACCGCGTACGCCACCGCGGCACTCCCGCTCGCCGACCTGATCGAGGCGGGGCTCGACGTCACCCACCTCGCGGCCACCCTCGCCTGCCCGGACGCGCCCGAGGCCCTGCTCGACGGCACGCCGTACCTGGGGGTGCGCCGGGTGCCGCCGGGCCACGCGCTGATCCTTCGCGACGGCGCACCCGAGATCGCCGGTTACGAGCCCACCGCGTCGCTGGCCGTCGGCCACCAACCGGCCAGCACCGCAGACGGGTTGGCCGCCGTGGAGGGCGTACGCGACGCGCTGCTCGACGCGGTACGGGTCCGGCTGGCGCAGCCGCGCTTCGTGCCCGACGGCGCGTTGGACGGGGCCGGGCCGGCGCCCGGGATCGGCGCGGACCTTTCCGGTGGCATCGCGTCCTCCACGCTGGCGCTGCTCGCGGCCGGGCTGCCCGGCATGCCCGGCACGCTGCCCGGCGCGCCCGGGTCGCTCGCCGGGGAGCGGCTGCTCGCGGTCACCTTCAACGACCTCGTCGGCGGGCTCGGCGGCGCGGACGGCGCGCACGGCTCGGCGGCCGAACTCTCCGAACTCGAACGGGCCCGGGAGATGGCCGCCGACCCCCGGCTGCGGCACATCGTGGTGCCCGGCGGCCCCGAGGCGCTGCCCTACGCCGACCTCGTCTCCGGCTGGTCCGAGGGCTCCGGCGGGCTCGGCGCGCTCACCGACGAGCCCGGGCCCGCGCTGGTCAGCGCCGAACGCCACCGGCGACGGCTGGCGGCGGGCGGCGCCGACCACCTGATCGGCTACGGCGCCCGGCAGGTGCTCGACGCCCATCCGGCGCGGCTGGCCGACCTGTTGATGGACCGGCGCCGCCGCCACCTGCTGCGACCGGTGGCCGCGCTCACCCGGGCGGACGGCGGCGGCACCCTCACCGGGTCGCTCACCTCCGTGACCGTGCCGCTCACCGTCTACCGCGCCGCGCGCCGGCTGGCCCGTACGCCGTACCGGCAGGGCGTCGAGGACGTCGCGTCCGCGCTGCTGCGGCGGGACTTCGGGCTCGGCGGACCGGACGGTCCCGGCGGCGGCGCGCTCACCGCGTCACTGGCCGCGATGGTGTGGGTGCGCTCCGGCCCGGCGGCGCGCTGGCTGACCGGGGAAGCGCTGGCCGAAGTATCGGTTCGCCTTCAGGACGCGGCACACCGGCCCTGGCCGCTGGAACGGCCCGGCGAACGGCGCGCCCGCGCCGCCCTGGCCCGGCACGCCGCGGACTACCGGGTGCTGGAGCAGGCCGCGACCGTACCGAGCCAGCGGCTGCACGCGCCGTTCCTCGACAACCAGGTGGTGCGCGCCTGCCAGGCCCTGCCGAGCGCGTTGCGGGTCCGGCCGGGGGCGCGCGCGGAGGTGCTGCGGGTGGCGCTGTCCGGCGCCGGCGTGCACGGGCTGCCGCCGGGCTGGGGCAGCGGGTCACCGGCGGCCGCGGGGTCGTCCGCCGCCCGGATCGGGCTGCGCAGCGCGCTCGACCCACTGCTGGACCTCTTCGAGGCGCCGCTGCTCGCGGACGCGGGGCTGGTCGACGCGCGGGTGCTGCGCGGGGCGTTCCGCGCGGCGGCCTCGGCGGCAGCGGGCTCCGGCGGGGCTTCGGGCGGCGCCGCGGGCAGCGGTGAGGTGCTCGCGCTGGAAGGGCTCGGCGAGATCGTGGCCACCGAGCTGTGGCTGCGCCGGCTGCTCGGGCGCCGCGGCTCGTGCTGGACGGGGACGGACGCGCCAGAACAGCGCGCGCTGGCCGGGGGAGTGCAGCGGCTCACCCTGTGAGGAGGGCGCCTTGGGGCGGTGCGTTGCGGTGGGCGGTCGCCTGGGGCGCGGGGGCGAGCGGGGTGCCCGGGCGGGCGTGGACGGGACGGCCGGCGCTGGGGACGGGACGGCCGGGGGGACGGCCGGGGGGGCGGACGGGGCGACCGGGACGTAGCCCTGGCGGAAGTCCGGCGAGGGCCCGGCGAGGGCCCGGCGAGGGCCGGCTGAAGCCCGGCGAGGTGGCCCGAGTGTCCTGGGTGTCCCGCAGAATGGGGGAGCGGGTGCGCCGGGTACGGCAGCGGCTCGCGGCAGAGGTACCGCGGTGGTACCCGGAAGACCAGGACACGAGCAGACGCCGGCCGGGCGGATGCCGGACGTGAGGCGAGGTGCGGGCGCGATGGCCGTGTGGGACGACGTGGTGGGGCAGCCGGCCGTGGTGGCCGAACTGGCCTCGGCCGCCCAGGCCGCGGACGCGCTCGTGACGCCTGACCACGGCGCCGAACAGCCGCCCGGCGCCCCCGCGGCCAACGCCTCCCGGATGACGCACGCCTGGCTCTTCACCGGCCCGCCCGGGTCGGGCCGCGCCACCGCGGCGAAGGCGTTCGCGGCGGCGCTCCAGTGCGTCAGCCCGGACCGGAAGCTGGGCGCGCCCCCCGGCTGCGGCTTCTGCGACGGCTGCCACACCGCCTTGATCGGCACCCACGCCGACGTGGAGACCGTCCGCACCGACCTGCTCAGCATCGGCGTCAAGGACACCCGCGACCTGGTCCGCCGCGCCTCGCTCTCCCCGGCCGGCGGCCGCTGGCAGGTGATCGTCCTGGAGGACGCCGACCGGCTCACCGAGGGCGCCGCCAACGTGCTGCTCAAGGCGATCGAGGAGCCCGCCCCCCGTACGGTGTGGCTGCTGTGTGCGCCGTCCGTGGAGGACGCGCTGCCCACGATCCGCTCCCGCTGCCGGCTGCTGACGCTGCGCACCCCCTCCCCGGAGGCGGTCGCCGACGTCCTCACCCGCAGGGACGGCATCGACCCCGACCTGGCCGCCCGCGTCGCCCGCTCCACCCAGGGCCACATCGACCGGGCCCGCCGGCTGGCCACCGACGAGTCCGCCCGCGCCCGCCGCGCGAACGTCCTGCGCCTGCCGCTGCGCGTCGCCGACATCGGCGGCTGCCTGCGCGCCGCACAGGAACTCGTGGACGCCGCCGGCGAGGACGCCAAGGCCGTCGCGGAAGAGGTCGACGCCAAGGAGACCGAGGAACTGCGCGCCGCCCTGGGCGCCGCGTCCGGCACCGGCGGGCGGATGCCGCGCGGCACCGCCGGAGTGATGAAGGACCTCGCCGACCGCCAGAAGCGCCGTGCCACCCGCACCCAGCGCGACACCCTCGACCTCGCACTGACCGACCTCGCCGGCTTCTACCGCGACGTCCTCAACCTCCAACTCGGCGGCTCCCCCGACCGCGTCGCCAACATCGACCTCCTCGACGGCATCGAGCAGATTGCCGCCTCCTCCCGGCCCGAGCACAGCCTGCGCCGCATTGACGCGGTGCTCGCCTGCCGCGAGGCCCTCGACCGCAACGTGGCGCCGTTGCTCGCCGTCGAGGCCATGACCCTCGCTCTCCGCGCCGGCTGACCCGCGCACCCGTTCGCGCCCGGGTACGGCGTCGGGTGCGGGTGTGGCGACGGCGGTGGGCGCCGTGCGAGTCGTGCGTGCCGTGCGTGCCGCGCGCACCGTGGAGGTCGCCCGGACGCCGCCGCCACGCATGCCCGGGTCCCACGGGGCACGGTTCGGCGGTGCCCGGACGTCACGGGTCCCGCCTGCCACGCCCCTGCCCGTACGGCGAGCCCGAGCCCCGAGCCCGAACCCTGAGCCCGAGCCGGCGCCTGGGCACCCGGGCACCCGGGCACCCGGGCACCATCAGCCCCGCTCCCGCCCTGCTCCCGTACGAGCCCGGACTCCACCCGTCGCACCCCGCCCCCTGTGCTGCCTTCGGGTGATCACGAGGCCCGGGCGCACCCGGGTCCCGCCCGCCGGGCACCCGCGGATGCAAGGTGCAGGCAGCGTCCCCGCCGCTCGCCGTGTCCCCGCGGGGCCGCAGCCGTCCCGAAGGGGCTCCGCCGTGGCCGACGCCGTACTCGTCCTCCTCCTGCTGGCTGCCCTCGGCGCGACCGCACTGCTGGCGGTACGGGCCCTGCGGCACTGGTACGGCGAGCGCGCCGGGCGGGTGTACGAACTGCCCGTCGACCATCGCGGCACCCTGCTGCGCGCGGGCGCCTCGGGCGTGGCCGCGCTGTTCGCCGCGACCGTCGCCGTGCCGCTCGTGCACGATGCCGCGGCCGGCCCGGTCCGTACCCGCGCCGTGGCCGCACGCGAGCCCGACGTCATGCCGTCGCCGCCCGCCCGCACTCCCGAGCCCGCACCGCCGCCGCCGGAACTGCGCGTCCTCGGCCACCCCGCGGGCGGCACCCTGCAGGAACTGCGCGACGGCACCCGCGTATGGCTGCCGCGCCACTACACGACCCCGTCCGCGTCCGGCGTCGCCTATCCCGTCGTCATCGTCCACACCTCCTCCGCCGGCTCCTCCGCCGCTTCTGGCCTGTATTCCGCGTTCGCCGGACAGGCGAACCGCGGCCGCGCCAACTCCTTCCTGCTCGTCGCTCCGCCCCGGTGCGCCGCCGACTCCGCGGCCGTGCTCACCGAGGTGGCCGCCCGCTACCGGACCCTGACCGCCCGCACCGCGCACGGTGTGATCGGGATCGGCTCGCAGGCACCCTGCGCCGTCCGCGAGGCGCTGTCCCACCCGGACCGCTACGCGGCCGCCGTCGGCATCTCCGGCGACTACCCGGCCATGACCCGCCCGACCGGCCGCTATCCCTCCCTCCTGCTCGCCTCCACCACCGCGCAGGCCGGCCAACGGGCCTCCGCGGTACGGCTGCGGACCTCGCTCCGGCCGACCGGCGACCAGGTCAGGCTGCTCGACGGGGTGCCCCGTGCGAAGGACCTGCCGGCCCAGGTCGCCGCGTATCTCACCGAGAAGCTGGACGGCCCGGCCCGCACCCCGACGGCGAGCCTCACCCCGACGCCCGGGTCGCCGTTCGCACCGACCGTCACCGCCACGCCGACCGGTACGTCAACCGCCACGCCGACCGGCACCACGCACACCGCGCCCACCAAGCCCCCGCGCGCACCCCACTCCGCGTCCGCACCCACCTCCAGGGCACCCGCCGCCCACACACCGGCACCCGCGCGCAAACCCGCCACCGCACCCGTATCCACATCCGCACCCGTATCCACATCCGCGCCGGTCACCGCACCCAGACCCGCGCCCGCACCCACCTCCACGGCCCGGCGAACCCCGCCGACACCACCGCGAACCCCTTCACCCCGCGCCCACACCTCCACGATGCCCAGCCACCCCCACGTCACACCCTGAAACCACCCGTAAAACCCGGAATCACTCAAAAGGCGACAGGGTTGGCGAACCTCGACGGCTTCCGCCGGATACGCTCGCCTCACCCAACGGGAGGACCTGAGCCGCTGATGCCCGCCGCCACGCACCCCACGCGCCTGCTCCGCATCCCCGCCACCGTGATCGCGGTGACCGGACTGCTGCTGACCGCATGCTCGGGAGGGAGCGGCCACAAGGCGGCCGCGGCCTCCTCGCCGGCGCCCTCCGCGTCGTCGTCGGTGGCCGGCTCGTCCGCGCCCTCCGCGTCGAGTACCTCCTCCGCGGACCTGTCGTCGTACTACAAGCAGAAGATCAGCTGGCACAGTTGCGGCGTGCCCGGGTTCGACTGCGGCACCCTGAAGGTCCCGCTGGACTACGCCCACCCCGTGGCGGCCGACGACCTCAAGCTCGCCGTCGCCCGGAAGAAGGCCACCGGCAAGGGCAAGAAGCTCGGCTCCCTCCTGGTCAACCCCGGTGGCCCCGGCGGCTCCGCGATCGACTACCTCCAGTACGCGGCCCTCGGCTACCCCTCCGCCGTCACCTCGCGGTACGACATGGTCGGGGTCGACCCGCGCGGCGTCGCCCGCAGCGAGCCCGTGGAGTGCCTGAGCGACAAGCAGATGGACGCCTTCACCGCCGTCGACACCACCCCCGACGACCGCGCCGAGATCAACGCCCTCACCACCGCCGACCGCGGCTTCGACTCGGCCTGCAACCGCCGCTCCGGCAAGCTGCTCGGCCACGTCTCCACCGTCGACTCCGCCCGCGACATGGACGTCCTGCGCGCCGTCCTCGGCGACCCGAAGCTCAACTACGTCGGCAAGTCGTACGGCACCTTCCTCGGCGCCACCTACGCCGGGCTGTTCCCCAAGAACGTGGGCCACGTCGTGCTCGACGGCGCGATGGACCCCTCCATCAGCGCGCTGGAAAGCAGCCGTACCCAGGCCGGCGGCTTCGAGGTCGCCTTCGACGCCTTCGCCAAGGACTGCGTCGCCCGCGCCGGCTGCGCGCTCGGCACCACCTCCGTCGCCGACGCCGGCAAGCGCCTCACCGCCCTCTTCAAGTCCCTCGACGCCCACCCGTTGAAGACCAGCGACGCGGCCCGCCCGCTCACCGAGGCCCTGGGCACCACCGGTGTGATCTCCGCGATGTACGACCAGTCCGCCTGGCCGAGCCTGCGCAGCGCCCTCGCCGACGCGACCAAGGGCCAGGGCGAGGCACTCCTCCAGCTCTCCGACAGCTACTACGAGCGCGACGACTCCGGCAAGTACAGCAACCTCATGTACGCCAACGCCGCGGTCAACTGCCTCGACCTGCCCCCGGCGTTCAAGTCCCCCGCCGACGTCGAGAAGGCCCTGCCCTCCTTCCGCAAGGCGTCGCCCCTCTTCGGCACCACCCTCGCCTGGTCCTCCCTCGGCTGCGCCTACTGGCCGGTCCCCGCGACCGGGCACCCCGCGAAGATCACCGCGGACGGGGCCGGCCCGATCCTCGTCGTCGGCACCACCCGCGACCCCGCCACCCCCTACGCCTGGGCCCAGTCGCTGGCCGCCCAGCTCAGCTCCGGCCACCTCCTCACCTACAACGGCGACGGCCACACCGCCTACGCCCGCGGGTCCTCCTGCATCGACTCCGCCGTCAACGCCTACCTGCTGGCGGGCACCGTCCCCCCCGCCCACAAGAAGTGCTCCTGACCAGCCCCTCCCCATGATCCCCCCACGGTCCCGAGCACCCTCCTCAACCCTGTAGACTTTCCCCCGCTGCTGCTGACACCCTTGTGCCCAGCAGCACACCCCGCACCAAGCCGCCTTAGCTCAGTTGGCCAGAGCAACGCACTCGTAATGCGTAGGTCTCGGGTTCGAATCCCGAAGGCGGCTCCATCTAGCCCAGGTCGGATACCCTCTGATCTGGGCTTTTGCTTTGATCGCGCTCTTGAGAGGTCTAGTCCACCAGTTAACGATCGTTATATGGGGCCGAGGGAGCGAGCAGGAAGGGCTCCAGCATTGGTCGACTATTGCCCAATTTGCCGGAATGGTGCAGCTAGGGTGCGCGAGGTGCATCGACCAGCAGGCTGCTTCCCACTCCGATCAACTCGAGACCCATGGATCGGTTCTGCGCCCACGGGCTTAACGCCGACCGCCCCTGCCAGGGCGCTGGCACATGGGTCACCACCGGCCTGAGGCGTCCACCAGGCGGAGACCTCAGACCCACCAACGCCCACCAACGAACCGTCAACCGCGCCCTCGCCCAGGCGCGAGCCCCCGCCGCACGGCGGCATCGACCCGGCGTCGACCGGATCGTCATGCTCATCACGGACGAGCCCAACATCCGCGAGACGATCCCCTTCCCGCTCAACGGCAACGCCCAGGACCTGATGATGGGCGCCCCGACTGAGCTGGACGAGCCCGCCTACGCGAATTCCCACCTGTCGGTGCGCAAGCCGCAGCCGAAGTGGCAGGCACACGGATCGCAAAGGCGCCCGGGACCTTGTCGGTCCCGGGCGCCTTCTTTTGCTTTGAGCCAGGCCTGCGTCTGAGTCGTTTACGCACGGCGCATCACGTTGTTCTCAGGTACCAGCAACCAGCGAAAATGCTGGATCAGAGGGTCCACGAGCTTTGGATCTCGAAGCACTACACCGAGCTCGATATTGTCGGACAAGGCGCGGTCGGTGAGGTTGGCGCTGCCCAACAGGGCTGTGTGCCGGTCGGCAACGATCAGTTTCGCGTGCAGCACGCCCACTGCCTCCGCCCGATACCAGATGCGGACCCCCTTGGGCAGAGCGGCAAAGGCCGTCGCTGCCTGCGTGGACTCTTCGAGCATGAGATCGACGTGCACGCCTCGATCGACGGCTTGCGCAATCTCTCTTACGACGTCCCGAACGCCGTGGGCAGCGAAGCTGGCGATGAGCAGCGACGTGGTTGCCGAGCGGATCACCTCCACGGCGACACCACTCGTCAGCCGTGCCGGAACCGACGCGCTCATGGGCCCGCGGATGACGACCTGCGGTGCTCTGGGCCGTGGGTACGACCTGGCCGTGGCAAGAGCCAAAGCCAGTCCGGCTCCAGTCATGCCAGGTGCCTCAGCGTGCCAGGCATGGGTGATCTCCAAGAGCTGCCGTGCCAGACCGGCGGCAGTCTGGGCCGCAATAAAGTGGCTGACCAGGACGTCATCCGGGCCGGCCGCCGTCTCAAGGACCTGCCCGACAGCGACAAGGCGTTCGTCCGGCAAACGTTCGCACAGAGTGGCGAGGAGCCTCCCGAGGCGACGCGGCGGTGTGCCGCTCCGGGCCATCGGTACATCCGCCGGATGGGACGACGGTCTGCTCGCCCCCTCCCGGTCCGGCGTCCCACTCGGCTGGTTCACGGCCTGAACGCGCACTTGTCGTCTGCCAGTGTCTCCACCAGCAGCGCGCGGTCCAGGTAGTGATTGCCCCGCTCGCAGGACGTCTCCGCCGCGAACAGGCACGCATGACAGGCTGCCCCGTGCAATCGGGCATGGATGCGCGGATCGTGTTCCGCGCACATCGGATCCGAGCTGCACAGCCTGGCCTCCTCGAGGGCGGCGGCGATGGCGGGCCCGAGCCGTTCACCGCGTCCGAGCGAGACGAGTCCACCCAGGGTTCCCTCGCTGTCGGGGGCGGCGGTGTAGAGCAAAATGCCGGACATGGGGTCGGTCCCGGACCGGGCGTAGATCCGCTCCGCTATCCCTGACGCCCCGTATCCGCAGTCCAGAGCGAACTGGCGGATCAGGACGTGGGCGAGAGTATGCAGGAGCACATACCTGATTCCTGGCCAGCGTGGTTCCACGCCGCGGGCCAGGCACCAGTCCCGGTGTGCCTCCTTCAGGAACTTTTCGCGGGCGAGCACTGCTGGGCGTCGCTCCCACTGGGCGAGTGGCTTCTCCTTGAGCGCGAGGAAGACGCCCTCACCCCGCAGCTCGGCACAGGGAACCCAGGTCGGGTCGCTGCGGCTCAGGGGCGCTCCGGGGCGGGTGCGCAGCTCTTCGTCGGGGAGCCACTCGGGAGCCTCGATCCGGGTGAAGCCGGTGAGCGCCGACACCTCGCGCAGCCGGTGGACCAGGACCACACTGTCCAGCCAGTCGGCGGTCCCGTCGGGCACGCGCCGTTCCCGCACCGTGGTGAAGTCCGGCAAGGTGTGGTCGCGTGGATGAGTGAAAGCCCGCCACTCGGGCGTGATGAGGTCGAACTCCTCGTCCTCTTCTTCCGGTTCGCCCGTGACCGCCTGTGCTTCCCGGGTGATGGCAGCCCACACCGCGTCCGCCCCGTACTGCTCCAGCTCGGGCCAGCAGGCCTGCGTGGGCAGCAGCATCTTCGCGGCCTGCGACGGGACAGCGGCGAGTGGGGACAGTAGTTGCCAGTGCTCCTTGACCGCCTGGGTCAGCGGCTCCTCGGCACGCGGAATGCTGAAGACCTTCAGTTGGGAGGCGAACCAGCTGTTGGTGGCGCCCAACACCATCGTCCGCGCGAACTCGCGGCAACCGCCCGGCGCGAAGGTCCCGAGGTGCGGGTGGTGGCTGCGGCAGGCCGGCAGGTTGCTCTCCCCGGCCTGACCGATGGCGTCTGCCATGGAACGGACCGCCCCGCACGTGCAGCGCACGAAGACATTGGCGGCTTCACCGGTCGTACCCGACTCGGTCAGGCTCAGAGTAGGGTTGTCGCAGTGGCTGCCGCCTTTGTGGACAAAGTAGACCCAGGGAAAGTCGTCCATGTGCCCGTCCTTGCAGGCGACCAGGAACCGGGCGGGCAGGGCTGTCGGCTGGCCCTTTCCCGGACCACCGCAGTTGGTGTGGACGTACTTGGTCTTCTCCGGCCGGTACAGGTTGGGCCGCAGCTGGAAGAGACCGCTGGAAGCCGGTGCCAGCTGATTGCACCGCTCGCGGGAACAGCGCAGCCACCGGGGGAACAGGGCGACCGGCACACCCGTCCTGGTCCAATCACCGTACGGGTCAGCAGGGTTTTCCGGCAGGTGGGGCGGGGTCCGCAGCGCGGTGACCGAGCCGCCGAGGCGGCGGCGTACGGCGGCCAGGAGACGGTCCTCCGTCAGGACGCGCGCACGGACGGGGTCCCACTCGTCGAGGCCCATCACCATGGTCGAGAGGTTGGGCAAGTCGGTGACCGCGCCGATGCCGTAGGTGTGCAGAAGCTGGCTCGGCCGTAGTTCGCCCACGCGCAGTGCTTGAGTGGTGGGGCTGCTCATGTCCGCTCCCAGGGGTCGTCGTCACCGTCGGCCGGGCCGGTGTGGTCGTCGTCCTGCGCGCGCGGTGCGTAGGGCGGTTCCTCGTCGGGCTCCGGCCCCGTCGCACCGGTGAAGATCAGCCGGATCGGGGGTTCCACCTCGCGCAGTGAGGTAGGGCAGGTCATAAGCCGCCACGGGCCGCTGTCCGGCTCTAGCAGCAGCGGGGCGACGTCGCCCTGCCGCTTTGCCGCGCGGTACCCGAGGACGGCGCCGGGTGCGCGGCGTTTCTGCTCCCAATAATCGAGGCGGGCGTCGAGCCGGGTGCGCACCTCGTTGACGACGTGCTGGTCGGCCAGGACGTCCCGGGCGCGCAGTTCCAGGGAGCGCACGGCATGACTGACGACCTCGCCGCGACGGTCCACCCACTGGGCGCCGCGGTTGGGGTTGTAGTCGGGCTTGAGATTGCGGACGAGGGAGGCGAGGACACCGGTCAGCCCCCGGTCCACGGCACGGTCGGCGAACGGCGTGACGGACAGGGCCTCGACATGCTGGTAGATGCTGGCGTGGAAGGACTCGAAGGTCTCGTAGTGCGACAGGTCGCGCGGCCGGGCCCAGTTGAGAAGGGTGAAGACGAGACCGGGTGCGCGGCGGCCGACGCGGCTCGTGGCCTGGATGTACTCGGCGGTCGACTTGGGCTGGTTGTTGACGACCATGACGCCCAGCCGGGCGACGTCGACTCCGACGGCGATCATGTTGGTGGCGAGCAGGACGTCGATGGGCCGGGGGGATCCCTTGGGCCTGCGGCCGAAGGTGAGGTCGAGTTTGGCCAGGATGTCAGGGATGGCCTCGGAGGCCATGCGGCTGGTCAGCTCGGCGGGTTCCCCGATACGGCGGGAGGCGAGCCCTCGGCGGTCGGCTCGCAGCAGCCTCGCCGACACGTCGTCCTCGACGAGTCGCCGCATGCCTCCGAGATCGCGCAGGCTATTGAAGTAGCCGACGAGCGTCATGTACGGGTCGGTCAGGTCGCTGGGACCGTAGGTGTCGTACAGGTACTGTGCGGCGGCGAGCTGGGCGACGAACACCCTGATCGCCACGGACTTGGTGCGCACACCCTGGGCGCAGATGCCGACGTAACGACGGCCGGGGGTTTCGGCGGTGTCGCGGCGACGGGCGAAGAACGTGTCGTCGGCGTCGAGTCCGGAGGGCGGGAAGACGGCCGTGCGGCGGGCGAAGAGGTCGTGGATCTGCCGGTCGGCCCGGCGCACGGTGGCGGTGGAGGCGATGACCTTCGGTCGCACGCTGCGGCCCGGGTCGGGCTCCCAGGTGGACAGCAGGTCCACGGCTGTCTCGTAGAGCCCGGTGAGGGAGCCGAGCGGGCCGGAGATGAGGTGCAGCTCGTCCTGGACAATCAGGTCAGGCGGCCGTACGCGCTGCGCGTCCACGGTGGAAGCAGCCTCGTGGCCATGGCCCGGCGGATGGCTGGACGATTCCCAGTCGTTGTCGACGGCGGACGGGGTTACGTATCCATGGCGCGTGCACAGGCGGGACACCTGGCCGAACAGGGCCTGGGTCTCCCCGCGCCAGGGCAGTTGGGCGAACTTGTCGACGGTGGCGATGACGAGGCTGGGCGGGAGGCGGTAGATCTCCTCGTCGACGACGAGGATTGGCAGTCCCTGCTGCCCGGCCGGCAGCCCGAAGGCGGCGGCCCCGAAGGGACATTCGTAGGCGTCGGGGCAGGTGATGAGCGTCCGGCGCAGGGTGGGCTCCACGGCGATGTCGCGGCCCGCCTCCATTTTCGCGCCGCACCAGGGGCAGCTGGTGAGCTGGTGCGGTGAACCGGTGCGTCCGAAGCCGCTGAACCCCTTGTCCTTCTTGCGTTCCTTGACCCACTCGGCGGCCTGGTCGGTGGTGTTGGGGGTGACGCGGCCACCCACCCACAACCCGATGCGGAACGGGTTGTCGCCCCAGCGGGAAGGTTCCTCGCGGCGGATCACCTCGCAGGCGCAGATCATTGCGGCGGCGCGCTGGAACTGCTGGATGGTGAGCAGTCGCAGCGTGTACCGCATGATCACGGCCACGCCGTGCTCCGCGTCGAGGCCGCCGAGATGCGGCTTGCGCCTGCGGATGGCGAGGGTGAACGCGGTCAGACCGAGGTAGGCCTCGGTCTTTCCGCCACCGGTCGGGAACCACAGCAGGTCGGCCAGTGCCCCGCGGTCGTCGGCGCGCTCGGGATGAGCGGGGTCCGCGAGCGACGGGAGGTTGAGTAGCAGGAACGCCAGCTGGAAGGGACGCCAGCTGCGGTTCTCCGGCAGGTCGACGGCCTGGACCGCCTCGTCCAGCGTCAGCGCGGGCGCACGGCGCCGGTCCGCGGCCGCGATGGTGTGCACACGCTGGTGCCACATGGCACGGTTGGCGAAGCGGAAGGCGTCGAGGGCGTCGGGGTCGTCCCGCAGCACGTCGATGCCGGCCTGGATGCGGTCGGCCGCCACACCGGCGAGCCGCAGGTTCTCCAGGGCCTCGGCCCGGTACGCGTCGAGGCCGACGGCAGGATTGTCCACGGACCGGCGCTGACGCTCGATCCAGGTCCGGTACCCGTCGACGAGGGGTTGCAGCGCGGCCCGCAGGGGAGCGGCCTCCACTCGGCTCAGCTCACGCATGTCTAGCACGAGGTCGCTGAGTTCGGGGAGGTCCTGGTCGCGGCGGTCACGGCGGGGGTCGGGGACGTCGGTGTACGGGATCTCGTACGACGGGGTGGCCGTCGTGGACAGGCGCACGGCGCGCCGTGGGTCGGCCGGGGCAGGCACGGCGTGCACACCGGTGCCGTGCCCGACGGCGAACTCCGGGTGGAAGCGGTAGGCCATGGCGAGCGAGCGCCGCTCGTCGTGGTCGTCGCCCGGCAGTTCGACGGCCCGGCGCGGCAGGAAGGGAGCGGTGCCGGGGGCGCCCGCCACCGTCATCGAGGCCTGGAACAGCCAGTGCGCGCAACCGGGCTTGTTCTCCTGCCCGTTGACCAAGAATAGCGAGACCAGCCAGGAGCCCTCATGCAGCCGGGCCCGGCCGCGTACGACGATGTGGGGGTAGTCCCTCGGGTGCACCGCCTGGGCGGCGAGTCTGCCCTCCGCCAGCTTCACGGTGACGGTGCCCGAGCACGGCACGCGGCGCCACACCCGCCGGTAGTTGCCTTCGATCTCCGACTCGCCGCGCTCGTATCGCGCCCAGGCGCAGTCGACCCTCAGCTCCTGGGTTTCGCGGGCCACCCGCAGGGTCAGTCCCAGCGTCGACGGATGCAGGCTGGGCATGGAGGGCGCGGACGGGTCGGGGTCACCAGCCTCGGGCTCCTGCTCGGGGGCCATACCCGGCTCTTCGAGCGTCTCGGGCTCGACAACCTTGCCGACGGTCCGCAGGTCGGGGCCGTCCTCGTCGCGGACACTACCGGGTGCCAGGCGCCCGATGATGTAGTGATCCAGGGGGTTGCCCTCGGACAACTCCTCCTGCTCGTCCCCGCTGGGCCCGAGGAGGTCGCGCACGACGAGCTCGGCGAGCTTGTCCCGTAGTTGCCGGTGCGTGGGCGCCGACAGCACCGGTGCGGCGGGGTCGACGGCCGGCTCGGGATCGGGGCCGGTGAGAGGCTGCTGGGTCACGGGCTCAGAGTAGGCCGATGCGCTGACATCGTGAACGGACTTCCCGTAACGGAGCCGATCATTAGGTCGGCGGTCGGCTGTTCTCAGGGCCGTCCGGGGCGGACTGGTGCGGCCTGATTCTGATCAAGGCTATTGGCCGAAGGTGTGACCTCCATTACTGTGCGTTGAACGAGGGGTACACAGGTGCACGAGGACCGCACGTGCCCTGTGCGTTGGGTGATCGGGGGCAGATGACGGACAGCACGACCGGTGGCATCCCCCACCAGCAGCCGAACGACCTGTTGAAGCGCCTGTTCGCCCCGAAATCCACTGGGCCGAGCAGTCCTGTGCCCGCGCCCGCCTGGGTGCAGGGATCGCACGGTTTCGGCGACAACGGCCATCGGGGTGCCTTCGGTGAGGAGTTCATCCGCATGCTGGCCACAGCGGCCAACCTCGACGTGACGCGCAAGGAGCGCGACCGGGTCGGAGTGGACTGGCAGTTGGGGTACGCCGGGCGCAGGGGGACCCGTAAATATCCGGCCATTGAGGCGCAGGTCAAGTGCACGGCGTCGCCGGACCTCCACGAAGACCACATCCGCTATCCGCTCAAGGTGAAGAACTACAACCAGCTGGCCGGCACCGACTACGAGATGCCCCGCTTCCTGTTCCTCGTGCTGGCTCCGGTCGACCCCCATGCCTGGTCGCACGTCACCGAGGAGCGGCTACGCCTGAGCCACGCCGCGTACTGGCTGTGCCTGCACGATCAGGAGCCCCTCGCACCGGACAGCACATCGGGTTCGAGTACGCGCACTGTCTACGTCCCGCGTGCCAACCTGCTGACCGCCGACTCCTTGCACGATCTGTTCGCCGAGGACTACCGGGAGCTGGTGGGGGTGGGATGACGGTGATCACTGACGCGGAGTTCGAGCGGGCCGCGACCCTCGCGCCCGAGGTCGTCCGGCGCTATCTGAGTGGCAAGGGCTGGAGCGCGGAGCGGGACCTGTCGGGCGCAGAGCTGTGGGAGTGGAGGCCGCGCGACGAGCCGGGCCCGCCCTACGAACTGCTGGTGCCGGTGCGGCGCCGCCGTGACTACGCCGGTCGGGTCGCCGACATCCTGGAGACGCTGGCCGTGGTGGAGGCGCGGCCCGCCGGTGACATCCTCCGGGAGATGCGCCTGCCCCCGGTGGACTGGCAGTTCCTGCGCCTGGTGCCGCCCGGCCCTTCGGGTACGGCTCCCCTGCTCGACCTGGTGTCGGCGCTGACCGGCCTGAAGGACCTGCACACGGCGGCGGCGTCCTCGGCGCTGGGCCCTCGCGCGGTACAGCCCGCACAGAAACCGCAGCCGGTGAAGGACCATGTGGCGTCGGTACGCCTGGACCAGACCCGTGTCGGCAGTTACGTCGTCGCCGCTCACGTCCCCCTGCCGGAGGGCCCCTACGGCAGACAGGACCGCAGGGGCCAGGGCTCTCTCTTCGACGAGACGGAGCTGACTCGGCAGCGCAGCCTGGCGGCGCAGCGGTCCGAACCGTTCGCCCGCCGGGTGTCCCGGATGCTGTACGCGGGTGTCACCTGCGCGCACGAGGCCGCCGAGCTGACCCTGGCCCAGGACTCCGTGCCGCGCGTCGAGCACATGTCGGGTGCCGGCCTGTCCGCCAACCTGTGCGAGGCCCTGGTGAGGATCGCGGGCGAGGAGCGCCGTGTCTTCTCCCTCGCCTTCGCGTGGTCGGCCGAGCGGCCGGTGGAGCAGCCCTCACCGCCGGTTGTGATCAACCGACGTCATGTAGTGGCGCTGGAGGCCGTGGCGCAGAACTTGCGCGAGCGGCTAGGACGTGAGGAGAACGCGATCCTGCACGGGGTGGTGACCAAGCTGCACTGGGATGTGAACCCTCGTGAGGCGACGGTCTACGGTTCCTTCCTCCACGATGACTCCCAGCGGCATCGGAGCGTCCGGGTGGTGCTGCGGGCGCAGGACATCGACAGGGCCACCGAGGCAGGGCGCAACGGGTGGGAGGTCGCGGTCAGCGGTGACGTGGAGCCGCGGGGTACGGGGATGCGAATGCGAGAAGTTCGGGACTTCGTGGTAAGGCCTGAGTAGGGGCTTGTGCGGAGGGCGTGGAGGCAGCCGCATACTGCCTTCATGGCTTCGTCCAGTACGGCGGTCGGCTCCAGAAGAGCCCCTGCCGCGGCGGGATCTTCGTCCTCGGGTCGCTCTGATCAGGGTTCAAGCGGCAGAGAAGACTGTTCCGCCGCCGGGCCGAGATACTTGTACTCGGTTGATCGGGCGATTCCCACCGCATCGAGGCATTGACGGAAGCGGACCCGGAAGTGCACGTTGTCGCCGAGGCTTGGACGCATGCGGAGCAGTGCCTCCGGCTCCTCGAAGTGGACGTCGTAAGCGTGCGCGTTCCTGGCTGTGCCCGTCTTGACCTTCACCCAGCCGCTTTCGCGGAGCTCAGTGATGCGGCCCGAGATGATGATCTCCTGGTCGCGGGGCCTCGTCTCACGAAGCCGCTCGACATAGCGCCTGCCGCGCTCCGTGAGCTGAGCCCTGCGCGTGTCTCCGTCAGCGCCGTACCAGGTCATCCCCAAATCGAGCTCGTACTTGCTCAAGGCCCGTGCCAGGGTGTCCACCGCGTCGAAGAGACGCGACCACTCACGCACGTCCTGTTCAGCCTCGAGCGCGCCGAGCAGTCTGATGAGCATCTGCATGCCGGTACTCGTGGCCGATGTGGCGGGAGCGTCCATGGCCGGGGGCTCCGAGAAAGCGGCGGACGGCACGGGACGCGCATGGACCACGGTGCTGCCGGCTGAGATGCCCGTGAGCTCCAGCTGAACGGGAGTGCCCGCTGCGACGGAGATGGCGTTCTCTACCGGATTCAGCAGAGCGTCGCCCCATTGGAAGCGCAGTGCACCCCCTTCAGTGTCCGGCCCGGTCAGCCGGAGCCGCAGTTCCTCGTCGAGGCGGGCGTCGGGCTCGTAGGCACGTACCGCGGCGAGACGGCTGGCCCGGTGCTCCGCCTCGACCTCCTCGTCGTCCCGTTCTTCGGTGCCCATTTCCTCGAGGAGGCGCGCAGCGTTCTCGGCCGCGGCCGGATCGTCCCCGAGCAGCGCACGCCTGCGCTCACGCCAGCTGTCGCCGGTGGTCACAGTCGCACCTCCAGGTATCCGCGTGCCGGGGCGGCACTCTCGCGCGACGGGGAGCGGTCCGTCTGGCCGGGCAGTCGGCATCGCTGCCACCAGTCGTCCCACACACCCCGTTCCATGAAGTATGTCCGTTCCTCGGCGGTGAAGCGGTCAGGCCGGAAGACATGGCCGACGGGCTGGTACCCGACCCTGACCGGTGAGACTCCGAACTTGCGCAGCATGTTGTCCCGGCTCTGGAAAGCGGTGGTCAGCCATTTGGAGCCGGGTCTGCCGCGCACGGCGCGCTCGGCACTCACGTCGATCAGGAGGGTCGCGTCGATGTTCCGCGGATCGGTCTTCGCGCTTACGAAGCTGCCGCCGAGCCACAGCCTGTGGATGAGCGTGTGCCCGTCCATGACGTCCCCGTACGCGTCCTCCAGCGTGAAGAAGGGATCCAGAAAGGCGTGCAGTCCGTCCCACAGTGACTGGCGTGTGTCTGAGTCCTGGAACTCCGGCGCGCCGACCAACATGGCCTCGGCCTCCTCGAAGGAGACGGAATAGCGGCCCAGCGGAAGGAAGCCGTTCGCGGCGAAGGAAGGCAGCACATGAAGTCCTGTCGGGTACGGATGGACGCCGTGAGGGTGCGGAGTATGACGGCGAGTTCTGCAGCCACGGATCATCCTGCCGTGCGGGTCTTACCCCGTCAGAGATTTCCGGCACTTGGTCGTCCACCTCTCTGCACTCACGGCACTACCCGGTTGCGGTGCCCGGAAGGCGTGGTCGCCGTGGTCGCAGGTCTGGAGGAGGTGGCGGGGCTCAGGGTCCGGGGGCCGGAACGGCGGCGGGGGCGGAAGCTGGGCGGTCAGGCGGTCAGGCGGTCAAGCGGTGAGCGAGGAGCGGGGCCGGGCGGATCAGGGAATTGTTCGGCAGGTTCGCGGTGAGGGCATGGCGTACGGCGGTGGGGGTGAGGTCGCGCTCCAGCCAGGCAGCGACGCCGGGTACCAGGTGTTCGGCCTCGGTGGCGGACAGGAGCAGGCGGGGGTCGTGGCGGCGCAGGCCGGCGACGACGTCGGCTGCGGCATGGAGGAGGTCGGGCGAGCGGCACGATGGCTTCGGGACGGCGAGGAGGCGACGCTGGCGTGGCGAGGGCTCGTCCGGGGGCGTGTAACCGGGCGCGACTGCGGCTGGCCGTCTCACGGGTGGTGCGATCGCCGGGTCAGTTGCAGGAAACCGTGCTGGCTGGTGTGGTTTAAGAGGTCCTTAGCAAAGGCGTTGGACGTGGCGGTGGATGATGAGGCAGGTGGCGAGGCCGAGAAAGACTTCGTGGATGTCGTCGCGTCGTTCCCAGCAGATCCGCAGGCGGCGGAATCCGTGCAGCCAGGCGATGGTGCGCTCTACCACCCAGCGGAAAACACCCAGGCCGGAGCCATGTACGACGCCTCGTCCGGCGATGACGGGACGGATCCCGCGGGCCCAGCCGGGCGCGGGGAATTGCCGTACGGCTCAGAAAAGTGCGTCGGGCTGAGCGAACAGAGTGCCCTCGTCGAAGTGTCCCTGGGCAGCACTGGAATTACGCGTGGCGGCCCGAGTCTTCCCCTTGGCCTTACGGGCGGCAGCCCTCCGCCGTTTTGCCTCCGGCGTGTGCTCTCCCCGTTTAACTTCCTCCTCGTACCGTGCGTGGTTCAGTTGAAGCAGCAGGTCCAGTGCCTTCGTCTGGGCCCTTGGTGACATGGTGTAGCGGGTTCCGCGCCGGGTCTCGTGAAAGCCATACTCAAGATCTATGTCCCAGTTATAGCTGGCCAACACGGCATGGTCGATCCTGCGGTGGAGGTCTCTGAGCGCGATGATGTCGGAGGCTGTCTCCTTGGGTGAGTGGATGCTCTGCGACAGCGGTGTGAGTGCGAGACCAACACGCTTCTGCAAGGTTTCCATTGCCCTGCCCAGGCTGACAAGTTCCTCGTTCAGTTCTGGGGCAGGAAGCGGTGCGCAGCAGGTCGTTGGTGTATAGCGCAAATCTGCGGTACGGGTAGGACCGTATCGGACGGTCCACCAAAATTGGAACTCACTGCTACGGAAGGCCAGTTCTGCGTGACTGTCCGTCGGGAAGACGATCAACGTCTGGTCGAAGACAGAGGCGCTAGGCATGAGTGCAGGCAGTTGCGTACTGGTTGTTTGGCCAATAACGATGACCTGCTCAAGGTCTGCGATGGACTCGTACAACTGCGGTGCACGCTCAGCGAACTGCCACCAGCGGTCTCGGCGCGCTGGTCTCTTGTTTTTCGCGCGTAGCGGCTTTACTTCGCGTTCAACGATCGCAAAGACATCCTCGTACCGAGATGCTTCTTCGGTGGACCATCCGCGGAAGTTGATTACCCAACGTCGCGCTGGTGCCCCGGTTCGCTGGTTTAGATCGTCGCCGTTGAAGTATGGAAACAAGACGTCCTTATTTGCAGAATTCTTTTCCATGAGTTCCTGGGCCTGTTCAGGTTCAAGGAGGAATCCGGAACCCAAAACGTACGATCCGATGAATGCTCGGTTCTCGTTTTCCACGAGGTGATGGAGCTTGCCAGTGGCTTGCGTACGGGCTGTGAGGAGCGGGGTAATCCCATCTACGTGCTTGCCGTCAAGGGATACGGCTTCGGTGGATCCCAAGTTCTGAGCCAGCCAGACAAGGGCAACCTCGACGTTGGCCGTACCGGGCCAGGGCTGAGACCTGTTTGCCCGGCTAACGGTCCAGCCGTTCGTCGTCGCCTGTTCAAGCCCCACTTCCTTGGTGTAGCCCTGCGCGATCGTCTTCGTAGCGATAATGCCCGTGCGCCGTCCCGGTGCGATACTTAGGTTTCGCAGCAGGAAGTACGCACAGAGGTCAGCGTGCCCACGTGTGCCGCTGGCTAGCCGGTTGACCAGGTACTCGCGATAGGCGTGCCCGTGCACGCCGGTGATCTTCAATCCACCCATAAACGGCGGATTCCCCACCACCGCGTCAAACCCGGCAGCGCCGCCGCCCCCCATAACTTCTGGAAACTCCAACGGCCAATGCAACGGCCGAACCGCCTCCGCCCGAGGCCCGTTCAGCCACCCCGCCACAATCGCCTGCGCCTGCGCCTGCGCCTGCGCAGCCGCAACCTCCGCAGCCGACTCGTCGTCCCCCAGCGCTGTGGCGACCAGCCCCGCCACAGCCTCCAGCCGGTACCGGTACGCCCGGCTCTTGGCGTCCTCCTTGGCGTCACGGAACCGCGCAGCGCCCCGTGCCCCGCCGACGTTCTCCTCGCCGGTGATCTCGGACGCCTCCTCGTCGGAGATGCCCTCGGCGGCCAGCGCAGCCCCCACCACGGCATCCGCCGCCAGCCGCAGCTTGCCGCTCAGGGCTTCCGCCTGCGCCAGCAGCTTGGCCTTGTCCCGCACCACCCGGATGTCCGTGACCGCCGTGGACTCGATCTGCCGTCGCAGCTCGGCCGCCCGGGACAGCAGCGACTCCGTGTTCTCCAGCGCCCGTGCGACCTCCGGGCTCAACTGCCGGTCCTGCCAGTCCAAATGGAACTGCCGGACCTGGCGCACGTCGATGACGCCGATCAGCGAGTCGCCGCACCGCAGCGCATGGTCGAGGAACGAGAACGGCCGCCCCTTCGCCAGCGTCACCAGCCACAGCGACAGCTTGGCCAGCTCCACAGCCATGGGGTCGCGGTCGACGCCGTACAGGCACTGGTCGGCCACCAACCGCCGGGCGATCTGGTGCAGTTGCTCGTGGTCGTCCCGGTCCACGTCCCGTGCGATCTCCGGCGGAAGCTCCGCCTCGCGCAGCCACGCCTCAACCACCCGGTCCGCCAGGTACCGGCACGCCGACACCAGGAACGCGCCGGAACCCATCGCCGGGTCCAGCACCCGCAGCTTCAGCAGCTCCTCGGCCTTCTTCGCCCGCCAGACACCCGTCTCCGCACCCTCCGCCGGGCCCGGCGAGAAGCACAGCGGGGCCAGCGTGTGCTCCACGACCTCCTCGGCCAGCGCCTTCGGCGTGTAATGCGTGCCGGTGTCTCGCCGATTTCCCGAACGGACTATGATGACTGAGCCCGCAGGCCACACCTTCGGCTCGCCGCGCAGGTCGGTGCCGTACAGGCCGGAGAAGGCGGCCGCCCGTTCGACGAGGACGGGGTCGCTGCCGCACGCTGTCTCCAGCTCGACCGTCACCGTGCCGGACGTGGCCTGTGCCGCCTCCACCGTCGCTGGCTTTGCGCCGGCCGCCGCCGCCACCTGGTCGGCGATCGTCCTCGCCGCCGACCACTCCTCCAGGCGGGCCAGCGGCAGTACCGCCTCGTACTTGCGGTCCCGGCCGAAGGAGACCCCGACGTACGGTTCCTCCGCCCAGTGGCAGCCGTACTCCAGCAGACCCTCGTAGACATGGCCGATCTGCTCGACGTCCAGGCCTTTGTACGACAGGCGCTCCTTGCCCTTGAAGCCTCTGCGGGCGCGCAGGGTGAGGAGGGCGTCGAGGATCTCGTACACCACCCGGTCCGTCACCTTGGCCTGGACCAGCCACGGGAAGCGGGACGGGTCGAAGAGCGAGCCGCCGTAGGGCGGGATCCACAGCTGGTCGTGAGTGCTGCCGCCGTGGATCGCGGCGAACACCGCGAGCAGGCGCGGCCAGGTCGCCTCCACCCGGTCACCCAGCTCGTCGCCGTGCAGGTTCTGCGCCTTCGCAAGCTCGTCGTGCAGGGGGCCGACGGCGTACGAGTCGCGGTACAGCTTGTCCCAGGAGGGCAGCAGGCGCTGCTCCTCGGCGTAGAGGAGGAAGACGAGGCGCATCATCACGGTGAGCGCGCCCTCGTAGACCTGCTTGGCCGGTACGCCCCGCAGCAGGTCGCCGCCCGACTCGCGGTCCAGCCGAGACACCTCCGCCACCAGCAGGGACACCGCCTCGCGCACCTGGCGGCCCAGGGTGTCGGTGACCTCGGACTGGGCGTCGGCGGTGCGGGCGAACAGGCCTGCCGTGGAATCGGAGGGCTTGCCCTCCGCGTCCAGTGGCGGGCGGACCACACGGCTCGCGGTGAGCAGGCTCGTGAATGCGCGAGCAAGGATTGGTTCCTCGGTCCACAGGTCCGCGTCGAAGACGGCGATCGTCGTCGCTTCCTTCGGCCGGGCGTGGACCAGGGCCCATTCGCGGCCGTTCGTCAGCAAGGCGAGCGGCACCTCGCGGGCGCGGCACAGTTCGGCCGCGCGATCGGCGAGGCCGGGCTGTTCGCCGCGCGGGCGGTTGAGGGGGCCTTCCCAGTCGGCCGTGAGGAAGAACAGAGCGCGCGGGGCCAGACCGCCCGACCGGCCGGGGCCGACCAGGACCGCGTCGGGCGTGTTGACGCCGGCACACAGCGACTCGGGGATCGCGGCACCCTCGCGCAGGCCGGGCGCCCGCCATCCCAGCAGCTCCGCCAGCACGAACGTCTCCCACGCGGAGCGCAGCAGTGCCGGGTCCTCTTGGACCTCCGCCCAGGCCTGCCGTAGCCGCTCCCACGTCTCCGGCGGGACCGTGTCCAGGCCCTGCGGGAACGCGTCGACCAACACCGGCAGCGAGAGGAACGGGCCGTCGGGGCGCAGCAGCCGCAGCCAGTCCTCGTGCTGCTGGGCTGGGGTGGGGACCGAGCCCTTCGGCGGAATCCTCCTGGAGGTGCGGGCGGCGGGCGGCATCAGCGGTTCTCCTGGCGGGCGGTGGCGGAGAGGGAACGGGGGACGAGGAAGGTCACGGCGACTGGGAACCAGCGGGGCGAGGGATCGGACCAGCGGCGGCGCAGTGCGGCCGTCTCCGTCTGCGTCACCTCCGGCAGCCTCCGCAGCCGCTCCAGGAGCGCCTCGCGGTCGGCACGCAGCTGGCGGCGCTCGTCGTCGATGTCGAAGAGCGATTCCTGCTGCCAGTATCCCCTGTCGTCCAGGCGGGCCCGGATCGAACGGCCCAGGTCCTCCAGGACCGCGCGCATGCCCTCGACCTCCTGCTCGCACCGTTCGGCGAGCATCGTCTCGAGTGAGCGGAAGCGCCGGTTCGCCCGGTTGCTCAGGGCGCGTGTGAGACGGTCTTCCAGCTGGGGCCAGAGGTCGGTCAGTTCGGAGAGGACGGCCTCTGCGGGCAGCTCCTCCGTGGCCTCGGCCAGCCACCCGTCGACGTCCTCCATCTTCCCGGCAACGAACGTGCCGCCCTCGATCAGCCCGCCCGTGGTGATCACCTCCTCGTGCAGCCGCGTCCCACCGCTGCCGGTGATGACCACCCGGCCGTGCGCGACCACCGCCGGCTGCCGCAGCACACCGTCCGGCACCACCCGGGCCGTTACACGGGAGAGGCGGGCGCTCGCGCCGCTCGACCACAGCTCCGCCCGCAGCAGGCGCAGGCACATCTGGACCAGGCGGTGCCCCAGGTGGAGGTGCACCACGTCCGTGCGGTCGCGGGCCTCCGCCTCATCGAAGACGACCGGGCGCTCCTTGCCGGTGAGCGGGTGGCGCAGGCCATCGTTGCGGGCGCGTGCCCAGGCGCCGGGCAATTCGGGCAGCCGGAAGCAGCGGGCGCCCCGGCCGGACTGGGGGTCGGGAATCTCTGTGAGATCCTTGCGGTGGGCCAGCAGCAGGCCCGTACGGACGACACGCTCGACGGTCTCCGGGGTCAGGTGCAGCTGCATGCGGCTGTCCGCCAGGGCATCCACCAGCCGCTCCAGGTCGCGGGCCAGGTCGCGCTCGACCTTCAGGACGGCCCTGCCGGACCGCTTCGTGATTTCCGCGTCGGCGGTGGTCCAGCTCGAGCGCCGGCCGAGCATCTTCTGCTCGACCTGCGCGGCGATCACCTCGCCCGCGCTGCCCAAGTCCTCGCGGATCCGCTCGGTCTTGCGGGCGGCCACGGCGAGGAAGTGCAGCTCGTCCTCCAGGGCGCCGTCCTCGTAGCCGGAGTCCGTCTGGTGGTCGTGGGCCGGGTCGAAGCCCTGCCAGCCGCGCGGCACGAAGTGGTACACGTCCACCTGGTCGGCCCTCTGCCCGTGCCGGTCCACACGGCCGTTGCGCTGCTCCAGCCGGTTGGGGTTCCACGGGATCTCCCAGTGCAGGACCCGGTGGCAGTGCGCCTGGAGGTTGATGCCCTCGCTGGCCGCGTCGGTGCCGAGCAGGATACGGACCGGGGACAGGTCGGGGCTCTCCTGAAAGACCTGCTTGACCTGTTCCCGCTCCTCCTGGTCCTGGCCGCCGTAGAGCTGCGCGATCCGCTCCGCGGGGTATCCGGCGGCGAGCAGCTGGCCGTACAGCCAGCGTTGGGTGTCGCGGTACTCGGTGAAGACGATGACCCGCTCCGCCTCCCAGTCGCCCAGCGGGCCGTCCGGACAGACGATGCCGTCCAGCCACTCACGGAAGCGGGCGAACTTGGCGTCCGGCCGC
This sequence comes from Streptomyces sp. NPDC088194, assembly GCF_040702025.1. Taxonomy (NCBI): domain Bacteria; kingdom Bacillati; phylum Actinomycetota; class Actinomycetes; order Kitasatosporales; family Streptomycetaceae; genus Streptomyces; species Streptomyces sp. NPDC088194. Next base: position 71,435 of record NZ_JBFBIV010000035.1, read on the forward strand.
TTCCCTGCGGTCACGGCCCACGCGTCGAGTTCCTTGAGCAGCCTGTGCTCGTGGTCCGAGAGCGGGCGCATGGCCTGGCGGGCGGCAGTCAGGGCTCGGGCCGCCGCCTCCGCCTGCTCCTGCTCGTTCTCCTCCTCAGCGTCCTCGATCCCGTCGATCAGGGGTCGCAGCACCCGGACGCTTGGGGCCGGTTCGTCCGTAGGCCCGGCCGTGCGTGACGTCATCGTCTTCAGGTGGGTGCTGATCGTCTCCGCGAACGCTTTCGGGGAAGACAGGAAGCGCTTTTTCAGCAGGGTCGTCACGAAGTCGGCGGCCGTCCGGCCGGACTTCCCGTCCCCCTGGCCGTCGCGGCGCGAGCGCGCGTACGCCGCCAGCTTCCCGTATGCCTCCCGCATACCGTCGGTGTATTCCACCTCCAAGGCGTGCGGCACCCGCCTGGGGAAGCGCGGTTTGCCGTTCCACAGCGGCGGGAGATCCGACTTCATGCGGCGGACCATCACCCGGCGCAGCTGCTCCTCAGACGGCTTGATGCCCCGTGCGAAACGGTGGTCGTCGAGCAGTTCCAGGAGCGCGGTGAAGGACTCCAGGTAGCCGTTGTGCGGAGTCGCGGAGAGGAAGAGGCGGTGCTCGCAGTGCGGCGCGAGCAGCTTCACGGCCCGCGTGCGCTGCGAGTCCACCGCGTACTTTCCGGTACCGGAGGGCGCACAGGTGTGCACCTCGTCCACCACCAGCAGGTCGAACGCCCGGGGGTACTCCGGGACCGGCGGCAGCAGTTCCCGCAGCATCCGCAGCGGGCGCTCTCGCTTCAGCCAGTCGATCGAGACGATCAGGCGCGGATGGTGTGTCCACGGGTTGGCGTACAGCCCGGCCGAGCGGCGCAGCTCACGCAGCATCCGAGTGTTGACGATGCGGAAGTCCAGGCCGAACTTGTCCCGCATCTCGTCCCGCCACTGAAGCGTCAGCCCGGCGGGGCAGACGATCAGCATGGAGCGGGCACGGTGGCGCAGCATAAGCTCCTGCATCACCAGGCCGGCCTCCACCGTCTTGCCCAGGCCGACGTCATCCGCGATCAACAGATTCGTGCGCGGCATGGACAGGGCGCGAACCACCGGGTCCAGCTGGTAGTCCTGGATCTCGACGCCCGAGCGGAACGGTGCCTGGAGGGCCGTCTTGTCGGCGGAGGCGATGGCCCCCCAGCGCACCGCGTCCAGGAAGGCGTCCAGGCGACCGGGGTCGTCAAACCCGCCCTTGGGTGAGGGCAGCTCGTACTGGTTGTGGACATCAGTGGCCTGCTCCAGCTCCCAGACCACCCGCAGTTCCTCGTCGCGGCCATCGCTTTCCAGCGAAGCCAGGGTGATCAAGTGGCTAGGCGCGGCCTCGGCGGCACGGGCCGGATCGTCGCTGGCGGCGGTCGAGCGGAGGATGTCGATGACGACCCAGGGGCGGTTGCGTACCGTCACTCGCTGACCCGGAGCCGGTACAGGGGACTGCATCGTGTTTGGATCCGCTGTCTGTTTGCGCATCGCGCTCGTCCCACCGGCCTCTCCCCAACGTATCGTGACCAAACGATCCTAAGAGCTTGGAGGCAGGACGTGGACGATGATGTCCGTATTGCGGGCCGGCGGCAGCAACTCGTGCCCGTCTACTTGGCGACGAACTGGGTGAGGATCGCCTGGACCTCGTAGATGTCGACGCCCTTGGTGAACGTCTTCTCGATGGAGGCCGCGGTGCCCGAGAGCCAGATCTTCAGCTCGGCGCCGAGGTCGGAGTGGCCGGCCGTCTCGACGGAAGAGTGCGGGAAGCTCCGGTACTGGATGGAGTGGAACCGTCTTCTTACCGGTGATGCCCTGCGAGAGCCCCGCCGCCTCTACACCTCCCGCCAGCCCCAGCGAAGACCAAGCCCCGACGCCGGCGCCGCGGCCTTCTCTTCCCGTAGAGTCGTTGGCGGACCTCTCTTGCGATGGCCGCCTGTGGCAAGGGGTGGTTGCTGGCACGCGCCGCCCACGCGCTCACGAGGCTCTACCTCACCGAGGTAGAGCCTCGTTGCATTGCAAGGGCGATGCGCTGGAGATCGGTTCGAGTCCTGCGCTGACCTGGGAAGCCAGCGCGTCACCCCTATGAGGGATGGTTGATGTGGCCGACCTGGGGCCAAGATGGGGCCGGAAGGACGGTGAAACCCCGGTAAGGATCATCGTCACCGAAGACGCCATAGGTGCTCTGACCTGGTAAAATAGGGAAGACGGGGACGGGGAGTGAAGCATAGGGGCATTCTCTTGCGTGCTCGTAATGCGTAGGTCTCGGGTTCGAATCCCGAAGGCGGCTCCACGAAACCCCAGGACTCACTCGCCGTGACCTGGGGTTTTCCTTGTCCGCGCTCACGTGGCCGCCCTCGGATTCGTCCCGGCACGCCGTTTGGGTTCGCCGGTGGCCGACCGGTGGCCATTCGTGCAGCGAGCGTGCGAAGGAGTCGTCGCCGCCCTTGGAGTTCAGAGCACGCGGGCCAGGGCGCCGGGCTGCTGTCGGAGTCGCTCCCCGTCGAGCCGGAAGTCGAGTCGGAGGGTGCGGTCGGTGTAAGGGATCGCGGGGCCGCGCCGTCCGCCCGCCGATCTACTCGCGGCCTTCGGGGTCTCCACGGGCGTCCCCAGCGGTTCTGCGAGGTCCGGCCGAGCAGCGCCTCGCACGACGGCGCCCCGGATACGCATCGCGACGCCGGACTCCTGCCCGCCCGAGCGCGTCGCGGGACGCGGGACACTGTCGGTCGACGACGTCGTCCGGAACACCCACAGCCCGCTTCCGAGCACCCCCGCCGGCACCACCGCCGTACGGCCTGACCTCGAACCCGCCGCCCCTTCGCAGGCGTGCCGACTCGTTCTGCCGTCCTCCCGCCCACTTCGAGCCGCCGACACGTGCCTGCGGAACGTCACTCGCGATCATCGGGTGCACAGGGAATTCCCTCGTCAGCCGGACTACGGGAGCGCGGCGGCGACTTCGTCGAGGTGCGCGCCGCGGGAGGCCTTGACGAGGACGACGTCGCCGGCGGCGAGGTGGTCGCGCAGCCAGTCGACGGCGGCGTCGTTGTCGGCGAGGGTCAGCGCCAAGACACCCGTCCGGGTCGCCGCTGCGTCGGCGATCGGCCGGGCGGCCTCGCCGACCGCGGCCACCACCTCGGCGCGGGAGGAGGCGTACTCCCCGATGGCGCGGTGCTCGGCCGCGCTCTCGTCGCCGAGTTCGCGCATCTCGCCGAGGACGGCGATACGGCGCCCGCTCCCGGTCACCGCCAGCGTGTCGAGGGCGTTCAGGGCGGCCCGGGTGGAGTCGGGGTTGGCGTTGTAGGAGTCGTTGAGCAGCGTGGCGCCGCAGGCGAGTTCTCGCGGCTCCATGCGCCACTTCGACAGTGCGGCGGTGGCCAGTGCCGCCGCGGACACGTCGAGGGGTATGCCAGCCGCCAGCGCCGCCGCGGCGGCGGCCGACGCGTTGAGCGCCTGGTGGGCGCCGACGAGCGGCAGCGTAACGGAAGCCGAGGCGGTGGCCGTCCGCAGAGCGAAGGACGGGCGGCCGAGCCGGTCCAGCGTCAGGTCGAGCACCCGCACATCGGCGTGCTCCGCCCGCCCGAAGGTCAGCACGGGACCGTCGGTGAACGAGCGCATCGCGGCCACTCGAGGGTCGTCGGCGTTGAGAACGGCGGTGCCGTTGGGGGCCAGTCCCCGTACGAGTTCGCCCTTGGTCCTGGAGATGGCTGCGCGCGACCCGAACTCGCCGAGGTGGGCCTGGCCGACGTTGAGCACAACGGCGATGTCGGGCGTGACCAGGCCGGTGAGCGCGGCGATGTCACCGACGTGCCGGGCGCCCATCTCGAGGACGAGGTACCGGGTCGCCGCGTCGGCGCGCAGCATGGTGAGCGGTACGCCCAGCTCGTTGTTGAGCGAGCCGAGCGTGGCGGTCGTCGGGGCGGCCTCCGAAAGTACCGCTGCCAGCAGGTCCTTGGTGCCGGTCTTGCCCTGGGAGCCGGTCAGCCCGACGACGGTCAGCCCGTCGCGCAGCCGGGCCACGACGTGGGCGGCGAGCGCCTGCACCGCGGCTTGGACGTCCTCTCCGACGACGGTGGGCAGCGCCGTGGGCCTGGAGCCGAGCGCGGCCACCGCACCGCTCAGGCCGGCCTGGCCGGCGTGGTCGTGGCCGTCGGTGTGCTCGCCGGCGAAGGCGAGGAAGAGGCCACCCGGTTCGGCCAGCCGGCCGTCGAGCACGGCCGGTGCGGTCACCGTCACGGTCGGGGTGCCGTCGCGTTCGCCCTCGATCTCGCCCGTCCCGCCGACGGCCCCGCCGCCGATGACCCTGCCGTGGACGACCGCCGCGATCTCGTGGAGGCTGAGAGGAATCATGGGTCCAGTGAAGGGCGCGCGGTGTATCGCCGGTGTATCGAAAACCGCATACGCGGGGGCAACACCAGGCTCTCTTGAATTCGATGCGTGACTTACAACGAACCCGCACGAACGGCGGACAGCCGCACCCGATCGCCGGCCTCCCCGCCCGCCACGTCCTCCGTATTCTCCCTGCCCGTCCCGACCACCGGAATCACCGTCTACTCCTGCGGTCAGGACGAGGCCCTCCTGTTCCGGGCGATGGCGCCGCGTTTCGGCGTAACGCCCGTCATCACCGAGGCCGCGGTATCCGAAGCCACCATCGACCTGGCACTTGGGAACCGCTGCGTCAGCGTGGGTCATAAAACGCGGATCGCCAATACCACCCTCCTCGCGCTCAGCCGGGTCGGCGTCACCTACATCTCCACGCGCAGCATCGGCTGCAACCACATCGACGTGACATACGCGGAGAGCGTCGGCATTTCCGTCGGGAGTGTCTCCTATTCGCCGGACAGCGTGGCCGACTACACGTTGATGCTGATGCTGATGGCGGTGCGCCACGCGAAATCCATGATCCGCCGGGTGGACGGTCATGATTACCGGTTGGGTGATGTGCGCGGCAGGGAACTGCGCGATCTGACCGTCGGGGTAGTGGGAACAGGGCGCATCGGCGCGGCAGTGCTCGACCGGCTGCGGGGATTCGGCAGTCGCGTGCTGGCCTGCGACAACCGTCCCAAGACCGCCGCGGAATACGTTCCGCTCGATGAATTGCTGCGGCGGAGCGACATCGTCACGCTCCACACTCCGCTCACCGCGGAAACGCACCATCTCCTGAACCGCCGGCGTATCGAGCGGATGAAGCACGGCGCCTTCATCGTCAACACCGGTCGCGGCGGGCTGATCGACACCGAGGCCCTGGTGCCGGCCTTGGAGAGCGGGAGGTTGGGCGGTGCGGCGCTGGACGTCCTCGAAGGAGAGGAAGGGGTCTTCTACGTCGACCGCCGGAACACCTCCGCCGTGAGCGGGCCGCTGTCGCGGTTGCAGGGACTGTCGAATGTGCTCATCAGTCCGCATACCGCGTATTACACGGACCATGCCCTGAGGGACACCGTCGAGAACTCCATCGTCAACTGCCTGACATTCGAAAGAGGGAATCAGCATGGCTAAGATGAAGGTCGGCATCATATTCGGCGGAGCCTCCGAAGAGCACCCCATCTCGGTCAAGTCCGCACAAGAGGTCGCAAGGAACCTCGACATCACGAAGTACGAACCGTTCTACATCGGGATCTCGAAGAGCGGTGCGTGGAATCTCTGCGACGGACCCGACGCCGAGTGGGAGAGCGGCAGTCTCCGGCCGGCCGTGCTGTCGGCGGACAGCAGCGTCGGCGGACTGCTCGTCATGGAGCAGGGGCGGTTCGGAACCATCGGTCTCGATGTCGTCCTGCCCGTCCTGCACGGCAGGTTCGGCGAGGACGGTGCGATTCAGGGTCTGCTGGAGCTCTCCGGCATTCCGTACGTGGGTTGCGACGTCCAGAGTTCCGCGCTGTGCTTGGACAAATCCCTCGCCTACACGGTCGCGCGGAGCGCCGGAATCGGCACGCCGAATTTCTGGACGCTCACCGCGGGCGAGGAGGTCGATCCCTGCCGGTTCACCTACCCCGTCTTCGTGAAGCCGGCCCGTTCGGGGTCGTCCTTCGGCGTCAGCAAGGTGACGCGGGGAGAAGAGCTGCCGAGCGCGGTGGAGGCGGCCCGGAAGTACGACTCGAAGGTGCTGGTCGAGGAGGCCGTGGTCGGCAGCGAGGTCGGCTGCTCGATCCTGGGGAACGATCTCGACCTGTTCGCGGGCGAGGTGGACCGGATCGCGCTGTCGCACGGCTTCTTTCGGATCCATCAAGAGATCCGGCCGGAGAGCGGTTCCGACAACTCGACGCCCATCGTGCCCGCCGACATTCCGGAGGAGTCGCGGTCGCTCGTTCAGGAGACGGCGAAGGCCGTGTACCGGGCCATGGGGTGCGGTGGGCTGGCGCGGGTGGACCTGTTCCTCAAGGAGGACGGAGAGGTAATCCTCAACGAGGTCAATACGCTGCCCGGTCTCACCTCGTACAGCCGCTATCCGCGGATGATGGCGGCCGCCGGGCTGTCGCTCGCCGCCGTGATCGACCGGGCGGTGGCGCTGGCGCTGGCGGGCAAGGGCCGATGAAAGAGGACTTCGGATTTGTGGACGAGCACGTACCCGGAATACGCTGGGACGCCAAATACGCCACCTGGGACAACTTCACCGGCAAACCGGTGGACGGGTATCTGGCCAATCGAATCGTCGGCACGCGGGCGCTGTGCGGTGCCCTGGACAGAGCGCGGGAAAAGGCGGAAACCCTCGGCCTGGGTCTGCTGCTCTGGGACGGCTACCGCCCGCAGCGCGCCGTGGACTGCTTTCTGCGCTGGTCGGAGCAGTCGGAGGACGGCCGGACGAAGCCGCGGCACTATCCGAACATCGACAGGGCCGAGATGTTCGACAAGGGATATGTCGCCGCCAAGTCGGGCCACAGCCGGGGCAGTACCGTGGACCTGACGCTCTATCACTTGGCCACCGGTGAACTCACCCCCATGGGTGGCGGCCACGACCTGATGGATTCGGTCTCGCATCACGGTGCGCGGGGAATCACGCCAGCCGAGACAGCGAACCGTCAGCACCTGCGTTCCCTCATGGAGGAATGCGGTTTCAGTTCCTACGCCTGCGAGTGGTGGCATTACACCCTGCGGGACGAACCCTATCCGGACACCTATTTCGATTTCCCCATCACATAGCGAGGACGGACGATGGCGCAGGCGGACACGGCGGACGCAGCACGTACGGGGCAAATGGCGGGCACGGCAGAGCGCACGCGGAGCATCTGGAAGCGCGGCCCGGTGCTCGCCGGGCTGGCACTGCTGCTCGGCGACCTGAACAGCACGATGGACGGCCGCGCGTTCGCCGGCAGCGACCACCGGCCGGTGGCGGCCGGGATCAGCTGGTGGAGCCGGCGGGTCCAGCGGGTCCGGTGAGCACGTCGGCCCGCGGGGCCGTCCCGGGCAGTTCCACGGTGACGCGGATCCCTCCCTCGGGGCGCGGGGTGAGGGTGAGCGTGCCGTCGTGCGCGTGGGTGATGGTCTTGACGATCGCCAGGCCGAGGCCGACGCCCGCGTGGTCGGTGTGCACGCGTTCGGTGCCGCGCTGGAACGGATTGGTGAGCGACGCGGCCAGTCCCGGGGTGAGCCGCTCGCCAGTGTTCTCGAGGGTGAGCACCACACCTCTCGGACGGACGCCGGTATGGATCCACACGGTGCCGCCCGGTCCGGACAGATTGTGGACGATCGCGTTGTGCACGAGATTCGTGGTCAGCTGCAGCAGCAGCGCCGGCGATCCGGTCGTGGCGGCGGCGTCACCGTCGGTCTCGAGGGTGACACCGTGCTTCTCCGCCAGCGGGAGGAGCGTTTCGGTGGCTTCCTCCGCCAGGAGGGACAGGTCGACGGGTTCCCGGGCGAAGGACCGCTGGTCGGCGCGGCTGAGCAGGAGCAGGGCCTCGGTGAGGTCGATCGCCCGGGTGTTCACGGCGTGCAGGCGGTCGATGAGTTCGTCGGTGTCGTGGTACGGATCGGTGCGGGCCACCTCGAGCAGCGTCTTCGAGATCGCAAGCGGTGTGCGCAGTTCGTGCGAGGCGTTGGCCGCGAATCTCTGCTGCGCGGCGACCTGCGCCTCGAGCCGTGCGAGCATCGCGTCGAAGGCGTCGCCGAGTTCGCGAAGCTCGTCGTTGCGGCCAGGCAGCCGGATCCGGTGCGAGAGCGACCCGTCCGCCGCCATCCGGGTGGCGGCCGTGATGCGGGTCAGGGGCGCGAGCATGCGGCCCGCGAGAATCCATCCGCCGAGGAGCCCGAAGACCAGCAGGCCCACCATGACCGCGATGGCCGTCGGGGCGAAGCCGCGCGCCAGGTCGGCGGATTGCGACGTGAACACCAACCCTGAGTGGGGAGGTCCCACCCGCCCGAAGCGCAGGATGAACACGCCCATCGCGGCGAGTAGCAGGAGGCCGGCTGCTATCAGGAATCCGGCATAGCTGAGGGTGAGTTTGAGGCGAACGCTCAGACCGGGGGCTCTACCCACAGACTCCGTGGTTTCCATCGTTGCCTCTTCCCTGCCCGGTCCCCGGCTGCGCCTCGATGCGGTAGCCGACGCCCGGCACGGTGGCGATGATCCAGGGTTCACCGAGCCGCTTGCGCAGTGCGGAGACCGTGATGCGTACGGCGTTGGTGAACGGGTCGGCGTTCTCGTCCCACGCTTGTTCCAGGAGTTGCTCGGCGCTGATGACCCCGCCTTCGGCCGCGACCAGGACTTCGAGGACGGCGAACTGCTTCCTGGTCAGCGCGACGTAGCGGCCGTCCCGGTAGACCTCTCTGCGGAACGGGTCGAGCCGCAGGCCCGCGATCTCCTGCACGGGGGGCCTGCTGTGGGCACGTCTGCGGGCGAGCGCTCTGAGCCTGAGGACGAGTTCGCGGAGTTCGAAGGGTTTCGTCAGGTAGTCGTCGGCGCCGAGTCCGAACCCGGACGCCTTGTCGTCGAGGCGGTCGGCCGCGGTGAGCATGAGGATCGGCATGCCGCTGCCGGAAGCGACGATGCTCTTCGCGATCTCGTCACCCGAAGGCCCGGGGATGTCGCGGTCGAGGACGGCGATGTCGTAGGCATTGATGCTCAGCAGTCCCAGCGCGGTGTCGCCATCACCTGCGATGTCGGCCGCGATCGCCTCCAGGCGCAGGCCGTCGCGGACGGCTTCCGCCAGAAAGGGCTCGTCCTCGACGATCAGCACACGCATGCTGTCGATGCTACGAGCCCCGGCATATCGTCGGTATATCGAAAACCCCATACGTCGCGGCAACCCCGTGCTTCCTTGACTGGCAGCCATGTCCTACCGCGAATCCGCTCGACGAGAACCCGTACGTACGGCAGGAGCCGGTGTCGAGGGTGCGGCCCGTGCCGCGGGCGTGCCGCTGACCGTGGTGCCGATCAGTGCCGCCGAGCACCTGGCGTTCGTACGAGCCCAGCGGTCGGTCAGCTTTCTGCAGACCCCGGGATGGGGCTGCGTCAAGACCGAGTGGCGCAGTGAGTCCCTCGGCTGGTACGACGGCCGGCAGCTGGTCGGCGCCGCGCTCGTACTCCATCGGCCGGTGCCGCGGCTCGAGCGCTTCACCCTGGCGTACCTGCCCCAGGGCCCGGTGGTCGACTGGGCAGGGGAGAGCGGGGAAGTCGGCGCGACCGGCGAGCACCGCGGGATCGACGCGTGGCTCGACCCGCTGGCGGCCCACCTCAAGGCACGCGGCGCGTTCGCGATCCGGCTCGGTCCGCCGGTGCGCACGCACACCTGGAGCGCCGCCCAGGTCAAGGAGGGTGTCGCCGACCCGGGCGTCAAGCGGCTCACCGACCTGCCCGACCCGCGAATCGACCAGGTCGGCGCCTCTATCACCGGCCGGCTCAGGGACCGCGGCTGGCTGCCGCAGAGCCCGGAGGACGGCTTCGGGGCCGGTCAGCCGCAGTTCGTCTACGAGCTTCCGCTGGCCGGCCGCACCGAGGCCGACCTGCTCGGCGGCATGAACCAGCTCTGGCGCCGCAACATCAAGAAGGCCGCCAAGGAAGCCGTCGAGGTCACGGTCGGCGACGACCTCAAGGGCTTCCACGATCTCTACGTCCACACCGCCGAGCGCGACCGCTTCACGCCCCGTCCGCTGCGCTACTTCAAGACCATGTTCGCGGCGATGCGCGCCGAGGATCCCGAGCGGGTCCGGCTCTACCTGGCCCACCACCAGGGCGACCTGGTCGCCGCCGCCATCCTCGTCCGCGTCGGCGCCCGTGCCTGGTACCTGTACGGCGCCTCCTCCACCGGCAAACGCGAGGTGCGCGGCTCCAATGCGTGCCAATGGGCGATGATCCGCGACTCGCTGGCCGCCGGCTGTGACGTCTACGACCTGCGCGGTATCACTCCCACCCTCGACGCCGACGACCCGCACGTCGGCCTGATCCAGTTCAAGGTCGGCACCGGAGGCCGGGCGGTACGGTACGCCGGCGAGTGGGATCTGCCGCTGCGGCCGAAGATCTACCGGGCCTTCGACCTCTATATGAAGCGCCGCGGCCGCTGAGCACCGCCTGACGAGACACCCATCGGCTGCTTGCTGATCGGACAGAGGGCCGGCCACCGACCTGAACAGTGTCGGTAGGATCCTGCTGCCGAAGGGATGTCCTCCCTCGCACCAGGTTCGACAAGGAGCCGGGCGCGCCGTGCCGGTGGCGCGAAATCCTCCCGGTGGCCGGGCGGGGGCCGGACGCCCTTGGACGACGTAGCAAGGGGCGGCACAGGCCAACAAGCCGTATGTGCTCTGATCAGGCGGGACAGCACCAGGCAGCACGAGCGGGCACCACGCAACAGGATCGCTCACGGTCTCGTAATGCGTAGGTCCCGGGTTCGAATCCCGAAGGCGGCTCCATTGAACCCCAGGGCGCATAGCCTGCGACCTGGGGTTTCCTCTTTTCCTGCGCCTCGTCGGTCCGCCGGTCCGGCCGGTGGTGCTTGCGGAGACCCAAGGGGAGCGCAGCGGGGACGGGTGAGGGACAGCGGGCTGTTCCCGGGGAGCGCGCGGTGCGCGCGGCGGAAGCTCGACGCGGGACTGTCCGCGCGGTGGTCCGGCGACAGCACCGGACGCTCTCAGCCGGATGATGAGCCGAGCCCGGACGGCGGACGGCCTTGAGGTGGAGCGCTGCGTTGGGCCTGCTGACTTGTGGCATCCCGTCAACACGCGACCGCGGTGCCCGAACGAACGTTGGGCCGCCTCGTGATGGCTGCTGCGCAGGCCGGCAAGTGCCGGGCCGCCGTCCCGCCGAGACCAGGTTTTCCGCCGTGCTCGGCGCGTTGATTTGCAATCGCGGTTTCGGCATCCGCGAACTGCCGTTCATGGAACTGTCTCTCAGACGCCATCCGCTTGTCGATGGCGGGGCTGGTCTGGTCGAACAGGGTTCCTGTTCGGGTGATCGCGCGAGGGCCGGCGCATGACGGCAGGGCCTGTTGGTTGGTCGGGGGTGCGAACCGAACCGATCACCAGGAGGCTCTGTTGCCGCAGTCTTTCGCGCTCACCTGTGTGGAGTCCAACTCGCCGTCCCTGTCGTTTGACTGCCTCGCGCGCAGGTTCGGCAACGCGGCCGACGGACCGGAGCGCGTGCGGTGTTACGGCTCGGACATGACGGATGCGGAATGGCAGGTCATCCGGGCGGTGCTGCCGGCGTCCGCGTGGCTTGAAGGACGGGGGCGGCCGGCCGGAGAGCTATTGCCACCGTGCGATGCTGGATGCCGTCCGCTACGTGGTCGACAGCGGCGTCAAGTGGGCCAATCTGCCTGTGGACTTCCCGCCGTACCGACGTGTGCATGCATTCGCCCGGTGCTGGCAGGTGACAGGTCTGCTCGCCGAGCTCCACGACCGGCTGAGTGATCGCGTGCGGGACAAGGAGGGCCGTTCACCGGACTCGACGGCCGCGATTGTGGACTCGCAGTCACTGCGGGCAGCGGCGAACATCCCGCGCTCCACGTCCGGCTGGGACGGCGGGAAGAAGGGTGGGTGGCCGCAAGCGGCACCTGGTGGTGGACTGCCTCGGCCGCGTCTTGGCCGTCGCGGTGACCGCGGCGAGCGTGCGGGACCGCGACGCCGTGTCCCGCTGCTTGAGCGGTTGCGACAGATGTACTTCTCCATCCGCCGGGTGTGGGCGGAGGGCGGCTATGCCGGGCGGCTGGTCGACTGGGCAGCCGAGAATCTCCACTCACCCTGGAGATCGTCAGACGCACCGACGACACCACGGGATTCGTGGTGCTGCCGCGCAGGTGGGTGGTGGAAAGAACGCTCAGCTGGCTGATGCGTTCGCGCCGCCTGGTGCGCGACTACGAGACCCTGCCCGTGATGCACGAGGCCATGGTGCTGTGGTCGATGACGCTGCTCATGAGCGGCCGCTTGGCCGGACGTCGCCGCGGCGCCTTCAGCCGGCCGGCACCACGAGCGCGGTGAACACTCCCGGCCGCGCCTGCCGAGCCCACCCCCGCTCCACCAGGCGCTTTGCCTTCGACCGCAGCCCCTCGACCTTCGCTGGAACCACCTGAAGCCCCAGAGCCGTGGCCAGCTGCTGACAGCGCATGCCCTCCCTGCCTGCTTCCGACTCCAGCACCGACACGATCCGCTGGTAGTCCGGCGCCAGCGCCGACACCGTCATGCCGTCGGTCCGGTGGGGCACCACCGAGCAAGCCACTGAACCCCGCTGCGGCTCATCGACTACGGAAGGCGGCTCGGCCGGCACCTCGGCCACCGTTGCACGGGCATCCACCAGTCTCTGAAGAGCCCGTTCCGCCTCGCCGAGCGCGGCCTGCACCCGCTCGGCCTCCCTCCTGCAACCGTGCGACCTCTTCCCGCACCTTCTTCGCCTGGGCTTCCAACAGACCGAGTACCGACGGCACCAGCCACCTCCACGCGCGACGCGAGTGAACGAACCGTCCCCATCTCTCCCGCCGCCAGCCGGAGTTCATGCCCACCCAGCCCGAACCAAGCGATCACGTTCGGAAAGCGGATGGCGTCTCAGTAGGCTCCGCGGGATTTGACCACTGCCCAGCTGATCGAGACCGCGGGGCAGGCGGATCGGCTGAGCGTGCGTGAGGACCACGGCGTGTGGCAGCCCGTATCGCGCGGCTTTGCCGGGGAGTGCCCTGCGATACCGCCGAGCTGATGTCCGGTCCGGGCGCACGAGGAGTGACCGCGATGTGTCTGCCCGGTGTTTGCGCCCTGCCTCGCGGTGCGTCAACCGTGCGGGGTCGGGTTGCGGAGGGTGGCCGCCTGAGCCTTCACGGCGTCAGATGCGGAGCTGTTGTGTCTGGGAATCGTCGAGACCGGCGTGCCGGTGCTGGTCCGGGCGTGTGCGGCTGGTGGGAGGGAAGCCGCTGAGTCTCCATGCGGTGGTTGAGGGTGACTACCTTCTCGGCCGACATGCGGAAATCTATGTCGGCCGGAGTAGACATTGGGCGGCGGTGTGGCTATGGTTTCTCTTGTAGCCGAGATCGAGCAAGGCCCGGCAGAGACGAACTGCCGGGCAGCAGTACCCGCAGTTGCAGGACGGTGCGGTGGTGGAGATCCGAAGCCGGATTGCCAGATGGCGACGGGGCTGACGACCGGACCGGGTGGCCCGCAGCGATCAGGGGCCGCCGTGAGAAGTACCGCAGTTCACGCAGTAGCAGTTCGGTATGTGCAGTTCGCAGTACTCAGCAGTGAAGTCAGTGAGCAGCACCTCGGTGAAGGCGTCGGCTGCGGGCGCGCGCACCGGGAGGTTCGGCGGTGGGGTTCCAGGCCAGAGCAGACGCAAGACAGGCAACGGGGCCGGCTGCCGGAGAGTGGCGCTACCGCAGGCCACGGAGCAGTTCGCATCACCAGCAGTACGCAGTACCCGCTTGGTAAGTGATCGATCCCAGAGGGAAGAACGGAGGGGCCAGGCGCCATCAGGATCGCCCGGGCGGAAATTGAGGGCCCGGGTACCGCAGGACATCGATAGTGAGGTGGTCTCCGGTCAAGCAACCGCGATCCCCGCAGCCCCGACAGCAGCACGGTCGGGCCAGCGGAAACAGAAGGTCGGCGCAGTACCGAGGCCGGCAGATGGTGTAGTAGTTCCTTCGGGGTCCTGGCGCCGTACGGTGCCAGGACCCCTCCACGCGTTCCACAGAGAGGTGCAATGACAGCAGACGACTCGTTCGGCCGGCTCGATGACGACGACTACCCCGCCTTCACGATGGGCCGCGCCGCGGAACTCCTCGGCACCACTCCCGGCTTCTTGCGCGCCATCGGCGAAGCCCGCCTGATCACCCCGCTCCGCTCCGAGGGCGGCCACCGGCGCTACTCCCGCTACCAGCTGCGCATCGCCGCCCGTGCACGGGAACTCGTCGACCAGGGCACCCCCGTCGAGGCGGCCTGCCGGATCATCATCCTCGAAGACCAACTTGAAGAAGCCCAACGCCTCAACGAGGCGTACCGCCAGGCCGCGTCCCAGGAGCCGACCGGCAAGTGACCCGCATTCCGCGGAAGCTCAAGGCTGCACCCTTCCACCGAATTCGTCGTACGTGGCCATGGTGAAGATGCCCAACTGCCGGCGCGCGGGCAGGAGTTCCACCACCCCCGGAGCCACGCCCGGCGCCCTCCACACGACCGCGCTCGATTCGCCCGTGGGCACCACCGGCCGGCCGGCCACCGGGAGGACGGCCACCGTCCACCATCGCCGCCTTCGCCTCGCATGACACGGTCATCCTCCTCGCAGCCACATGACCGGGAGGGCCACCGGCCCAACGGCCGCAGCGGAGAAGACCGGCCGTGGGGAGGCGGTTCTCCTCTCCCCACGTTTTCGGGGTGGACGTTCTGCTGTGCGGCAGGCCCCGGAGCGATCCTCTCCGTCCGCCGGACATCGTGGAGGTGTTCGCCGGCAACTTATGAAAGGCGACGCTTCGGATGGATCAATATCTATAACCGCTGGATGAGGATTTGACGTGCCGCGCGAGGAGTGTTCTACGGGTGTGAACAGAGTGCTGTCACGATCCGGGTGCACGCCATTTCCGTGTGCTACTGTCGATCTCAGTTGCAGTTGTGGTTCCCGAAGCTTCAACGCCCGGTCGGCTTCTTCGGCCGCGCGAAGCATTTTGTATTTCCGGTCATCTTCCGGGTGGGGCATCATCGCGGCGACCCGGTGTCCGTGGATCGCGGACACCGGTGTACTGCCCCAGAGGAGATAATGACGTGGCGTCTGGCACTGTGAAGTGGTTCAACGCGGCCAAGGGGTTCGGCTTCATCGAACAGGACGATGGCGGAGCCGATGTCTTCGCCCACTTCTCGAACATCGCCGCCTACGGCCTCCGCGAGCTGCTCGAAGGGCAGAAGGTCACCTTCGACATCGCGTCGAGCCCGAAGGGCCCGCTGGCCGAGAACATCGTTCCCGTCTGAGCCGACGCGTACGTCGTAGCCGGGGCCCACATCCCAAGGGGCCGCGGGCCCCAGCGGGGCTTCCCCCGTCATTCCTCCATCTCCCGGGGTTTTCATTCGCTGGTGTGGGCAGGTGTCCGCGGATGTCTTTCGAGGAACGCAAAACCTTGAATCCGCATGCGGCGACGTCTTGTTTCACGTCCCGTGACGTGACCCCGTTGAATCGCCTGCACCCGTAGTCGGATTCGGCACCGGCTCTCCTCTCGTATTCCGTTCGGCCCGTTCCTGAGATTCCCCGCCGCTTTCTTCCGCTGCGAGAATTCCTTGATACGTGGCCTGGCCCGTATCAAGGAAGGTTTCCATTGAACTCCACACGTACGAATTACCGCGCCTCGCGTAGCCGTACCGCCAGGTCCGCTTACGGCTCCGGCGAAGGTTCGGGCCGGGGCAGCCGCTTCGGCGCACCCGTTTCGAGCCGATCCGCGAGGCCGAGTCGCCCGGGCGGCCAGGGCCGGCGGCCCGCAGCGGCTTCAGGCGAGTTCGCCCTGCCGAGGACGACCACTCCGGCGCTGCCTGCCGTCGACACCTTTGCCGAACTCGACATGCCCGCACCGTTGTCGGCCGCGCTCACCGTGCACGGCATGAGAGTCCCCTTCCCGATCCAGGGTGCGACCTTGCCGAACACCCTCGCGGGCCGTGACGTTCTCGGGCGGGGGCGCACCGGCTCCGGCAAGACCCTCGCCTTCGGCCTGGCCCTGCTGGGCCGTACCGCCGGGCAGCGCGCCGAGCCCCGCCAGCCACTGGCCTTGATCCATCGCCAACCCGCGAACTGGCACAGCAGGTGACGGATGCTCTCAGCCCCTACGCCCGCTCGGTGAGGCTGCGTCTGGCCACCGTCGTCGGTGGAATGCCCATCGGCCGGCAGGCCAGTGCACTGCGCGGTGGCGCGGAAGTCGTCGTCGCGACCCCGGGCCGCCTCAAGGACCTCATCGACCGTGGGGACTGCCGACTGGACCAGGTCGCGATCACCGTGCTGGACGAGGCCGACCAGATGGCTGACATGGGCTTCATGCCCCAGGTCACCGCACTCCTGGACCAGGTCCGTCCCGAGGGCCAGCGGATGCTGTTCTCCGCCACGCTGGACCGCAATGTCGACCTCCTGGTCCGCCGCTACCTCACCGACCCGGTCGTCCACTCCGTCGACCCGTCCGCCGGCGCGGTCACGACGATGGAACACCACGTCCTGCACGTTCACGGCGCGGACAAGCACCGGACGACGACCGAGATCGCGGCGCGCGAGGGCCGGGTGCTCATGTTCCTGGACACGAAGCACGCCGTCGACCGGCTGACGCGGGATCTGCTGAACAGCGGGGTGAGGGCCGCAGCCCTGCACGGCGGGAAGTCGCAGCCACAGCGCACCCGGACCCTGGCCCAATTCAAAACCGGGCACGTCACCGTGCTCGTCGCGACGAACGTCGCGGCGCGCGGCATCCACATCGACAACCTCGACCTCGTCGTCAACGTCGACCCGCCCACCGACCACAAGGACTACCTCCACCGCGGCGGCCGCACCGCGCGGGCCGGCGAGTCCGGCAGCGTCGTCACGCTGATCACCCCCAACCAGCGCCGCGCCATGGCCCGCCTCATGGCAGCCGCCGGCATCGCCCCTCAGACCACGCAGGTGTGCCCCGGCGGGGAGGACCTGAGCCGGATCACCGGCGCCCAGGCCCCCTCGGGTGTTCCCGTGACGATCACCGCGCCGGCGGCTGAGCGTGGCAGGCGCGGCCCGGCCTCCCGCGGTCGGCGCCGCCCCGCTGCGGCCTCCCGACGTGCGACCGCCCGGAAGTCCTCCTTCGACGCGGCAGCCTGAAATCTCTCCGTGAGGAGGAAGCCGCCGCGTCTCTTCGACGAGGCACATTTTCTGCCATGACGGCATGTGCACCGCGCCGTCACCCAGACCTGGCCGGTCACCCGCCATCTGGGACAACTCCGCGTACCCGGACCAGGTCCAGCGACGCGACACCCCCGGCAACCGCGGGAAGCCCCCGCCACCGCTGAGGCGGGTCCTGGCGATCCCCGCAACACCCTGGACTCAGGGAGTTGCGGGGATCGCGGATTTTGAGGGCTTGAAGGCGAGGTTCTTCGAGGCGCTGGATCGGGAGGACGGCAGTGTCGCGGGTGCGGCTCGAGCAGTCGGGGTGAGCCGTCACACGGCGGCCGGTTGGGCGCGGAAGGCCGGTGTTCGTGGTCGTGGGAAGCCGGGAACGGGGGCATCCGGGGCCGGCGGAGCATGCTGATGTCCAGCGTCGCCTCCACGCCCACTGTGATCCGACGCTGCACGGCGACAGCAGAACCCCTGCACCTCGACATCCAGATCGTCTGCCGGTCGCCGTACCTTCAGGTCGAACACCACACCCCGTTTGGTGGTGTCACGCGAAAGACCATGGTGACGAGGTCCGGATTGTGGACGGAGTGGGGTCCACCAGTACATCGTGGGCGCGGGCCGCGTCGCGGAAAGCGCCCGGAGACCGCGGAGTTCAACGCCCCGAAGGCCCTCGTCCACCTCTACCCGGCTATCGTGGGCTGCACGGCCCCCTGTTCTTGACCGTCGTCAGATACGTTCATGATCACGGTCGCCGTCCGCATCCCCCCAGCAACTCACCCGACCTGCGTAGACACCCCAACGATCAAGACTTCGCAGCTGCCGTAGGGCGCTTCCCTCCCACATGATCGTCCGCTATAACACAAACGGCGATGCGCGGGCCTGTGAGGTTCACGATCGGTTGCCTAGGCTTTCCCTGAACGGGGCAGGGGGCGGCGACGGACTGTTTGGAAGGGTGCGGAGCGGTTGAGGACAGCAGACCAGGAGGCAGCGTGAGCAGCGATCGGGACTACAACCGCGCGGGCGGGGCCGGTCCTGGCGACGACCTGTCAGAGTCCGACCGCACCAGTGAGTTGACGATCAGATCGCGGCTGCCCACCTGGTACATGGTGAGCGCGCCGGACGCCGCCGAGCCGGACACCGCGGAGCCCGAGGACGCGGTGCCCGGGCCGGCAGCCGCGGCCGGGACGTCCGGGGCGGCGGCGTCGGTGCCGGCGACCGCACCGCAGGAGCAGCAGTCGCAGGAAGAGGAAGAAGAGGAAGAGCCGCGCACGCAGATTCTGCGCCGGCCCGTCCTCCAGGGCGGTGCCGGTTTACCGCAGAACCAGCAGCCGCAGCCCGGGACCGCGGGAGCGCCGCAGCGGCTGCCCGCGCGGAGCGGATACGGGTTCCCGCAGTCGGACCAGCCCGCGGCGCCCGGCCTGCCCGCGGCTCCCGTGGTGTCCGGCCCGCCCGCGGCTCCCGCGGCGCCCGCGCCCGTGACCGCGATACCCGCTGCGCCCGCGGCACCCGCTGCGCCCACACCCGCGACCCCCGCCGTGCCGGCGGCACCCGCGACTTCCGGCCCGCCGGAACCACCGACGGGCACCCCGCAGCCGGGTGTCACGCCCGGCGACCCACGGACCGAGCAACCCGGAGTGCCGCAGGGATTCGGCCCTCCCGTCGACCCGCGGGCCGGCGGCTGGCCGACCGTGACGCCCGACCAGCGCCAGCGCACCACGCAGGGCGGCGCGCCTCTCGGCTACACCGCGGCGGTCGAGCTGAGTTCGGAGCGGCTGCTGCGCAACCAGCCGAGGCCGAAGAAGCCCGGTGCCAACGCGCAGCCGTCCCGGTTCAAGCTCGGCGGCAAGAAGGAGGAGGCGGAGCGGAAGCGGAAGCTGGAGCTGATCCGTACGCCGGTGCTGGCGTGTTATCGGATCGCGGTCATCAGCTTGAAGGGTGGTGTCGGCAAGACGACGACCACCACCGCGCTCGGCTCCACCCTCGCCAGTGAGCGGCAGGACAAGATCCTGGCGATCGACGCCAACCCGGACGCGGGCACGCTGGGCCGCCGGGTGCGCCGGGAGACCGGCGCGACCATCCGCGACCTGGTGCAGACGATCCCCTACATCAACAGCTACATGGACATCCGCCGCTTCACCTCGCAGGCGCCCTCCGGTCTGGAGATCATCGCCAACGACGTGGACCCGGCCGTCTCCACGGCCTTCAACGACGAGGACTACCGCCGCGCCATCGACGTCCTGGGCCGCCAGTACCCGGTGATCCTCACCGACTCCGGCACCGGCCTGCTCTACAGCGCCATGCGCGGCGTCCTCGACCTGGCCGACCAGCTGATCATCGTCTCGACACCGTCCGTCGACGGCGCGTCCAGCGCCAGCACCACCCTCGACTGGCTGTCCGCCCACGGCTACGCCGAACTCGTCGCCCGCAGCATCACCGTCATCTCCGGCGTCCGCGAGACCGGCAAGATGATCAAGGTCGACGACATCGTGGCGCACTTCCAGACCCGCTGCCGCGGAGTCCAGGTCGTCCCCTTCGACGAACACCTCGCCGC